>JAZJZG010000001.1:0-5056 GCA_040389995.1 Pseudomonadota bacterium
CAGTCCGGCCACACCCAGGGTATATGTATTGGACGCTGCTGCTGCAAAAGCGGCTGGCTTTAAACCATCAGGCCCAAATGATCTCACTGTAGTCGAAGGTATCGGCCCGAAAATTAACGAGCTATTCAACCATGCCGGCATCAGCACATTTGCGCAACTGGCTAAACAAACCGTGCCGCAAATGCAAAAAGTGCTGGATGAGGCAGGCCCAAGATATAAATTAGCTAAACCGAATACTTGGGCACAACAGGCGGCTTTAGCCGCTGAAAACAAATGGTCTGAGCTCAAAACGCTGCAAGATAAACTGAGTGGTGGCATTTAAATTAACGTCCTTCGCAAAAATTTATGCTTAAAGGAGCTACGCACTCATGGCCTATCCAGCTAATAATGTAAAAAACACTAATACTAGTGGGCGATCCAGGCATACCTTTTGGACATGGTTAGTAGCGGCAATACTTGCAGTCTACTTGTTTTGGCAATGGCAGCATGGGCATGGTCCTGCTGACGCCAGTATATGCTGTGCTAAAGCCGGCTCAATAGATTCGACGTCCAATCATTCACCAGTTGATTTCAACTTTACTGCATCTGCCACCGAAGGTTATCAGGCGACTGGCGACGCAAGCAAGGTTGCATGGGCGGCAAAATCAGCAGCTTTAAACGCGTGGTTAAAAGGTGGTGCAGATTGGAATGTTTCCGGCAATGCAAGCAATGTCACACTAGCTGGCACCGTAGATAGCGAGGAGATCAAACAAGCCAAAGGTGCTGAGGCGCAAGAATTTTTTGGTGCGGGCGTCACCGTTAATAACTCACTGTTAGTCAAAGCCGCTGCAACTACACCTGCGACAATCGTAGCGCCAACTGTGGTGAAATTATATTTTGATACCGCTAAAGCTTCGCTTCCTGCTGATGCTAAGCAAAGCCTGGCACCCATTGTTGAATGGCTAAAAACGAATACCTCGGCAAAAGCAGTGATTTCCGGCTATCACGACAGTCGTGGCAGTGTGGCGTTAAACCAGGAACTCGCTAAAAATCGCGCAAAAGCCGTAAGTAAAGCGCTTGAAGACGCTGGCATTGATGATGATAGAATTGAACTGCGTAAACCTGAAAGTACTACGGGCTTAGGTGATGCGGCAGAAGCAAGGCGGGTTGAGGTTTCTGTAGAGTAGAAAATAATCTGCTATAGTGAAAAATCCTAACGCTAGTTCGCTTGAAATAGCGTCAGTAGCCGCAATGCAATGATTGTCAGCACTCACCTATAGATAGATTGTGACAGCCTGTTTGAAAACAGATTGCTTGAAATACGCAGATTACAAACAACCATTCTGCTATAGGTAGGCTGACCGACTAATCAACCACAAAATTCAACTCGTTTAAACGATTCCCAGACTATCCAAGCCTGCAGATAGGTCTTTACCGTGCGCGCCTTTACCCTCAAGTTTAATTTTCAGGCGAATATCATTGACCGAATCGGCATTACGCAAAGCATCTTCATAACTAATCACATCGGCCTCATGCAAATCAAATAATGCCTGATCAAAAGTTTGCATACCCAGCTCACGAGATTTAGCGATGATTTCTTTAATCTCATGCACATCACCCTTGAAAATCAAATCAGAGATCAATGGTGAGTTAATCATCACTTCCATCGCCGCCGCACGGCCTTTACCCTCTTTCTTCGGAATAAGTCGCTGTGAAATAAATGCCCGTGTATTCAACGACAAGTCCATCAGCAACTGATGGCGGCGCTCTTCCGGGAAAAAGTTAATAATCCGATCTAAAGCTTGATTGGTACTATTGGCATGCAAGGTCGCCATGCACAAGTGGCCAGTTTCAGCAAAGGCAATGGCATAATCCATGGTCTCACGATCACGAATCTCACCAATCAAAATCACGTCAGGTGCCTGACGTAACGTGTTTTTCAGTGCGACATGCCAGTTATCGGTATCAACGCCGACTTCACGTTGCGTGATGATGCAGTTTTTATGCTCATGCACAAACTCCACCGGGTCTTCAATGGTAATAATATGACCATAGCTATTCTGATTGCGATAACCCACCATAGCGGCTAAAGAAGTCGATTTGCCTGAGCCAGTACCGCCCACAAAAATGACTAAGCCGCGCTTAGTCATGGCAATATCTTTAAGCACTTCCGGCAAACCTAGCTCTTCAAACTCTGGAATCTTGGTCGTAATCGTCCTAAATACCAGTCCTACCGAGCCACGCTGTACAAATGCATTGACACGAAAACGTGCGACACTAGGAATGCCGATTGCAAAATTACACTCATTGGTAGCATCAAACTCTGAGGTTTGTTTATCATTCATAATGGCACGGGAAACTTCACGTGCCTGTTGTGCAGACAATACCTGACTACTGACCGGTGTCATTTTTCCATCAATTTTCATAGCGGGCGGAAAACCAGCGGTGATAAATAAATCCGAGGCTTTTTTTACCAGCATCAATCGTAATAAATCAAATACAAACTTTTCTGCCTGACCTTGTTCCATCATTTACCCTTGTCTTATTTACTTTAATAATTAATTTTTTAGGCTAGCTCATTAGCCTATGATGGAGTCTTTGTTTGCAGCTTTAGAGCGCGCTTCATTGGCGGAAACAATATTACGTTTCACGAGATCTTGTAAATTCTGATCCAGCGTCTGCATACCGATATTCTGGCCAGTTTGAATCGCCGAATACATTTGTGGAATTTTATTCTCACGAATCAAGTTACGAATCGCTGGCGTTCCTATCATAATCTCATGCGCGGCAACGCGACCTTGCTCATCTTTGGTTTTGCATAATGTTTGTGAAATCACCGCACGTAAAGACTCAGAAAGCATAGAACGCACCATTTCTTTTTCCGCTGCCGGGAATACGTCAATAATCCTATCCACAGTCTTAGCCGCTGAGCTGGTATGCAAAGTACCAAAGACCAAGTGGCCTGTTTCTGCAGCACTGAGTGCCAGACGTATGGTCTCTAAGTCGCGCATCTCTCCCACTAGAATCACGTCTGGATCTTCACGCAACGCTGAACGCAAGGCATTATTAAATGACAATGTATGCGGCCCCACTTCACGCTGGTTAATCAAACATTTCTTTGATGTGTGCACAAACTCGATCGGGTCTTCTACGGTAAGGATATGACCGAACTCCTTATCGTTAATATAGTCAATAATCGCTGCCAGCGTAGTCGATTTACCCGAACCCGTTGGCCCGGTCACCAAGCAGATACCACGCGGCGTATCTGCGATATCTTTAAAAATTGCCGGGCAATTCAATTGCTCTAATGACAATATCTTGGATGGAATCGTCCGAAACACTGCGCCAGAGCCACGATTATGGTTAAAAGCATTGACGCGAAAACGCGCTAGGTTTGGAATTTCAAATGAAAAATCGCATTCTAAAGTCTCTTCATACACTTTGCGTTGACCGTCATTCATGATGTCATACACCATATCGTGTACCTGACTATGATCCATGGCAGGAACGTTGATTTTACGAATGTCACCATGCACACGTATCATCGGTGGTAAACCTGCGGAAAGGTGTAAGTCTGAAGCTTTATTTTTAACTGAAAATGCGAGTAAATCTGAAATATCCACAACCTGCTCCTGTTATAATTTTTTTTACCGTATGTCTGACCACGTATGAATGTAAATCCACAAGTATCATAGGTTAATTTAAGCTTAGTGAATTATGACCACAATTAGCAATCGCTTGCAACATATTCTAGCAACTATTGAGTTGGCAAAAACCCATACAGTCGGCTTGCATCAGGTCAATCTGCTCGCTGTAAGCAAAGCCCAACCGGCATTGGCAATTCGCGAGGCACATGCTGCTGGGCAGACTAGGTTCGGCGAGAATTACTTACAGGAAGCGTTAGAAAAACAAAACCAACTCGCTGATCTAGCCATTGAGTGGCACTTTATCGGGCCAATACAGAGCAATAAAACGCAGCAGATCGCACAACATTTCACTTGGGTGCATAGTGTAGATAGATTAAAGATTGCACAGCGTTTGAATGAAGCACGCGCCAAAGACTTGGCGCCATTGCAGATATGCATACAACTGAATATCAGTAACGAACTGAGCAAAGGTGGTGTCGCCCCTTGTGAATTGGAAGCGTTAGCGACTGCGATCACGAAGCTCCCACAATTAAAATTACGTGGCTTAATGGCGATACCAGCACCGACTGACAGCGAGAATCAACAACGCGCGCAATTCAAACAAGTTAGAGAATGCTATGATACGCTGCTAGCAAAAGGCTTTGTACTCGATACGCTTTCGATTGGCATGTCAGGCGACTATCCAATTGCTATTGAACAGGGTGCAACCATAGTACGCGTCGGCTCAGCCTTATTTGGCCGTAGATTGGTTGTATAAGATCCAGCACATCGGATCAATAGACTGCAGCATAGAAAAAACTCGGAGCAAGATTTAAGCTCAATCAAAAAGGATGTAATAGCAAATGAAGATTAGTTTTATTGGTGGCGGCAATATGGCACGTGCGATTATCGGCGGCCTTAAAAACAATGGCTTTGATACTACGGCAATTAGTGTGATTGAGCTTGACGCAACTAAACGCGAGCAGTTAGCACATGAATTCAATGTCTCAGTTACCGACACCTATGCTGATATTCATAACACCGATGTCATAGTATTAGCCGTAAAACCGCAACAACTCAAAGCAGTCTGTACTCAATTAAACGGGCTACTCAGCACGCAACTGGTTGTTTCCATCGCGGCAGGTGTGAGAAGTACGGATATGTCCCGCTGGTTAAACGACTACCAAGCCATCGTCCGCGTAATGCCCAATACGCCCGCACAGATACAGGCAGGCATGTCTGCGCTATATGCAATGGCGAACGTGAGCCAGGCACAGCGTACGCAAGCCACCACGATTTTAGCGGCAGTGGGTAAAACACTGTGGCTAGAAGACGAATCAAAAATGGATGCAGTAACGGCAATTTCCGGTAGCGGCCCTGCCTATGTATTCTATCTGATTGAAGCACTGCAAGAAGCGGCTGTGGCTTTGGGTTTTGATACTCAGCAGGCG
>JAZJZG010000001.1:5066-8587 GCA_040389995.1 Pseudomonadota bacterium
CGGGCATTAGCTTAGGCTTAACGGCTCAAGAAGCGAATATGCTAACACTGCAAACATTTGCCGGCGCCAGTTTACTTGCCTCACAAAGCATTGATGACATTAAGTTACTGCGAGCACAGGTGACTTCAAAAGGCGGTACGACCGAACAAGGCATACTCGCTTTGGAAGCAGCCAACATTAAAGACAGTATGTTGTGCGCGGCCAAAGCGGCGGCTAAAAAATCACTGGCGCTAGGCGATGACCTCGGTAAGTAACGGTAACATCCGCCTTATTCAAACTTCTGCTAAAAATCATATTTTGATAAATAATCATTATGCTCATTAATGCACTGTTATTTGTGTTACAAACCCTGCTTGGACTGCTGACATTGGCATTTTTGTTACGCTTTTATTTTCAGCTCACTAAAGTGTCTTTTCAGCAGCCGGTGGCACAACTGATTGTCACGCTGACTAATTTTGCCGTGAAGCCTATGCGTCGCATTGTGCCAAGCATGGGAAAAATAGATATTTCCACGCTATTGCTGGCTTATATCACACAACTAGTGCTCACTATTTGCAGCCTATGGTTGAAAGGTTTTCCATTATTCATCGTTGGTAGCCATATCTGGTTCGCTATCTTAGCCGTTGGCCTGCTTGGCATCATTAGCATGAGCATCACTATCTTCATGTATGCCATGCTGATACAGGCTATTTTAAGCTGGATCAACCCATACACGCCCATCGCACCACTGTTAACCAATCTTACTCAGCCTATATTGAGTTTTTTAAGAAGATTTATACCTACCGCAGGCAATGTAGACCTAAGTCCACTTGTTTTTATTATTACTGCGCAGCTATTGCTCATTACAATATTGATTCCGCTAGAAAACAAATTATTAACTATCGTATAAACCAGTGTAAAGGCGACTGCGATCTACCACTGTAATCTACCGTCAGCGCCTGTTAGCCAATGAAACTATCGTTCCCAGCTGGCTCACATCAAGATAATATCAAACGTCTCCTGGCTACAATGGGTAGCGACTTGCAGTGAAATCGGCTTACCAATAAAATCAGACAGGTTCGCCAGACTCTGTGACTCTTCATCCAGCAGCATATCAATCACTTTGGGCGCGGCTAATACACGAAGCTCACGTGCATTGAACTGCCTAGCCTCACGTAACAACTCACGCAGAATTTCATAGCATACGGTTTGGGCTGTTTTCAACTCACCACGTCCTTGACAAGTAACACAAGGTTCGCAAAGTATATGCGCTAAACTTTCACGAGTGCGTTTTCGGGTCATTTCCACCAGACCTAGTGGTGTAAAACCATTCACGCCGGTGCGGGAGCGGTCACAATCCACCGCTCTCTTCAATTCTTCCAGCACGGCTTCTCGCTGCGAGTCTTCATCCATATCGATAAAATCGATAATGATGATGCCACCTAAATTTCTTAACCTTAATTGACGCGCGATACATTGCGCCGCTTCTAGATTCGTTTTAAATATGGTATCCGATAAGTTTTTGCCGCTGACAAAACTACCAGTATTCACATCGACGGTCGTTAAAGCCTCTGTCTGGTCAAAAATCAAATAACCGCCGGAGTTAAGCTCCACCTTGCGCGACATGGCTTTTTCAATTTCTTTTTCAATATTGTAAATATCGAATAATGGTCGTTCACCCTGATAATGCACCAGCTTATCCACTGCGGTAATCGCATACAAACTGGCAAAATCCAGCAGTTTTTGATAAGTCTCACTAGAGTCGATACGCACCGCTTCAGTGTTGACACACAACACATCGCGCAGCACGCGCATAGGTAAATTCAAATCTTGAAAAATCAAGGTGCGCTCTGGCACCGTGGTGCTTTTTGCAAGAATATGTGCCCAGGTTTTGATTAAATAATCGATATCCGCTAATAATTCTTCATCCGTCGCATTTTCCGACATAGTGCGAATGATATATCCGCCCACCCGATTTTCAGGTAATAGCCCTAACAAGCGCGCCCTGAGCCCTTCACGCTCGGTTTCACTCTCGATACGTTGCGATACGCCTATATGCTCTTGCTGCGGCAAATAGACTAAAAAACGTCCCGCGATACTGATATGCGTGGTCAGGCGTGCACCCTTGGTGCCAATTGGCTCTTTGATGACCTGTACCATGAGTGACTGGCCTTCACGCAACACTTCCTGAATCGGTCGCGGCGCATCAGAATCACCACATTCCAGAATATCTCCGGCATGTAAAAAAGCCGCACGCTGTAAACCCATTTCCACAAAAGCTGACTGCATGCCTGGTAACACACGGCAAACCACACCACGATAGACATTGCCAACCAGCCCTAATGAAGAGCTGCGCTCGATTTGCAGCTCTTGCACCACGCCATTTTCCATCATGGCGATGCGTGTTTCTTGAGGTGTAACGTTTATTAATATCTCTTCACTCAATTTATGCTCTTTTCTTAACTTATATTTTTTAAGTTTTAATATCTAACAGCCATTTATAACGTTCTTCGTTTATAAATTTGCAATGCCATGCTTTCTGAGCAAAGCCGCTGTTTCATATACAGGCAAACCCATCACGCCAGAATAACTACCTTCAATACGCTTGATCCATGCCCCGGCTAAACCTTGTATCCCATAGCTGCCCGCTTTGTCTTTATGCTCGCCTGATGCGATGTAAGCATCAATCTGAGTATTAGTGAGTGTCATCATCTCTACCACCGTCGTCGATAATACAACCTCTATGGTATTGGCAGTGGCGAGCGCTACAGCAGTATGCACATGGTGCATACTGCCAGACAATGCCTGCAGCATCGCCCTGGCATCTTCATCATGCTCAGGCTTACCCAGCACGGCGCCGGCCAAAACTACTGTAGTATCGGCGGCTAAAACAACATATGCGCCTTGTACAGCAGTTAAACCTTGCAGACAAGCTTCAGCCTTTTGCTGAGCCAAGCGTATGACATAACGCTCTGGCGATTCGTTCTGTAACTGCGTTTCATCAATGTCTGCTGGCGATATTTCGCAGTTTAATCCTATTTGTTTTAATAGCTCCACACGACGTGGGCTGCGCGAAGCAAGGTAAATAGTAGGCGATGTATAAATTTTCTGACTCATACTGGCACTTTAATTTACTATGTTGAAATTAACAAAGCTTTAATTCATCCTGCTGTTTTTATAATCAATGATATTTAAGGTGCGCACATGACAGACTGGACAGCGCTGTTCAAAATCGGGATCGCCCTATTCGCCATTGTGAACCCCATTGGCACCCTGCCTATTTTCATTAGCGCCACCGATGGCTGGAGCGGTCAGGAGCGCGCTAAAACCTCAAGAACCGTAGCGCTCACGGTATTTATCGTACTAATCGTCTCAGCCTTTCTGGGCGATCAGATTCTTGAATTTTTTGGTATTACTATTCCATCATTTCAGGTCGGCGGCGGCATATTACTTATGCTAATCGCCATCTCTATGATGCATGGCACACAAAGCGGTGCGCGCCAAACGCCAGAAGAAGCACAAACATTAGCCGACCGTAAAGT
>JAZJZG010000002.1:0-2441 GCA_040389995.1 Pseudomonadota bacterium
CACTGCCATCGCGGCGCGCGCCACGCCCGACGGCCACACGATGCTCTTCACGCTTTAAGATCGGCAAGCAATAATGATGCGGCTGAATACCGCCTTTAAACATATCGTTTCGATTCATCAACAAATGATGCGCGGTAATAGTCGCCGCAACATTACCCGACGACTCCATGACAAAATCTGCCGCATCTTTAGTGGTGATATGCTCAAAAACCACCTTTAACGCTGGAAAGTTTTTCAGCAGTGGAATCATATTGCGCTCAATGAATACACGCTCGCGATCAAACACATCGACATCGCTGTCAGTCACTTCTGCATGCGTGAGCAATGGCACGCCCAGCTTCTCCATGGCCGCCAGTGCTTTTACACAGTGATCAAGACTTGTCACGCCAGAATCTGAGTTAGTGGTTGCCCCCGCTGGATAAAGTTTTACACCGTGTATAAAACCGCTGGCTTTGGCACGTGCAACCTCGTCGGCAGAGGTGTTATCAGTCAAATACAGTGTCATCAGCGGCTCAAATTGCATGCCCGCAGGCAATGCCGCCAGAATGCGCTGCCTATAGGCAGCCGCCAACTCTGTTGTAGTGACTGGTGGACGCAAATTAGGCATCACAATCGCACGAGCAAATTGTTTTGCAGTATCCGGCAGCACTGCTTTTAGGGCTGCGCCGTCTCTTAAATGCAGATGCCAATCATCCGGGCGGGTGATAGTTAAAGTGTGTTGATTAGTCATTTTTTAAACTCAATGCAAATTCGTAAAGGTCGTTTTTCTTTTCATTAGTGATGATTGCTGCCAGCTTTACTGCTTGTTTAAGGGGCAAGTCAGCAAGCAGTAATTTTAATACACGGACAGTTTCTTCTGAGATTTCTTCAGCGTCCTTTATCACTGCTGCTTCAACCAAAAGTACAAATTCCCCACGCTGCTGATTTACATCCGCTTCTAGCCATGCAACCGCTTCGAGCAAATTACAACTATAAATAGTCTCAAAAGTTTTGGTGATTTCCCGCGCAAAAGTAACACGGCGTTCTGCGCCCAGCACCGTCGCCATATCTGCGATACTTTCGACTATGCGGTGTGGCGCCTCATAAAATACTAACGTTACGGTTTGCGTTTTTAATACTTCCAGCACCTTACGTCTTGCAGCACCACTGGCTGGTAAAAAACCATGAAACAAAAAACCGTTTTGACTAATGCCTGAGGCTGATAATGCAGCTATGACAGCACTCACGCCGGGAATCGGCACCACTTTAACGCCTGCCTTACGCACTACATCAACTACGACTGCACCAGGGTCGCTGACACCTGGCGTACCGGCATCCGTCACCAAAGCAATGCTTTCACCCGCTTGTAGTTGTAGCAACAACTTTTCAGCTGATTGATGCTCATTATGTTCATGCACGGCGATGAGCTTCTTACTGATACCAAAATGCGACAATAAACCTGCCGTATGCCGCGTATCTTCTGCAGCAATCGCATCAACAACCTTCAAAATATCCAGCGCCCGCAAGGTAATATCACCCAAATTACCAATTGGCGTTGCCACCACATACAACACGCCATAACTACTCATGGTAGAATTTTCTTATCATTATAACTGCTCATACTCTGGTAACTGACTCATGCTCTGGCTGTTTGGGCTTAAATGTTTCATATATGAATTTTACAGCCTAGCGGCTTTGGAACCTATAAAAAATTTCACCAATGAGAATCAATCAAAACAACGCAGGTTTTACCGCAGAAAAATTAGCTGCAACTTTTTTGATGAATCATGGACTTAAAATGGTGGCACAAAATTATCACTGTCGCTTTGGGGAAATTGATTTAATTATGACGGATGCGAAAACCCTGGTCTTTATTGAGGTAAGGTTAAGATCTAATAGCCAGTTCGGCAACGCCGCCGCTAGCATCACACCGCAAAAACAACAAAAACTGATATTAACCGCGCAACATTATTTACAGCAGCATGGCGATAGCCAATGCCGCTTTGATGCAGTTTTAATGAGTAAAGCAGATTTACAACACATAGAGTGGGTGCGTAATGCATTTGACGCATAAAACGCGTATCATTCGCAAAAAAAATATATATATATTAATTAGCATTTACGCTTAGGAGTTATCCATGAATTTAATCACCAGACACATAGGCATCCAGCTTGTTTTAGCTATTGCATTTGCCACACAACTTACCGCCTGCATCCCGTTGGTAGTAGGTGGCGCTGCCGCCGGTGGCGCAATGGCGGCAGACAGACGCACTTCTGGCATCTACATAGAAGATCAGAACATAGAATTAAAAGCATCCAAAAAAATGGAAACTAATTTGGGCGAATATGCACACGTGAACGTTACTAGCTTTAACCGCAATGTGTTGCTGACTGGTGAAGTGCCTGATGCTAATGCAAAAGTTAAAGCTGAAGCCTTGGCTAAAGAAATCACCAACGTTCGC
>JAZJZG010000002.1:2451-3259 GCA_040389995.1 Pseudomonadota bacterium
GAAATTGCTGTAGGCCCTAAATCGAGCATTGGCTCTCGTAGCAACGATAGTTTTATCACCTCTAAGGTTAAAGGGCTGTTTGTCACTGAAAATAAATTTCAGGCAAATTATGTAAAAGTAGTGACTGAAAACAGCGTGGTATACCTGATGGGACTTGTGACTCAGGCTGAAGCAGATGCTGCAGCAGAAATCGCCCGCAATACAGACGGCGTAACTAAAGTAGTCAAAGTGTTTGAATACATGTAAACGTGAGTTTTTAAATTAAAATCGCAACCTTAAACACAGATATAGATTAACCAACCGGTAAAACAAATGACTAAAGAACAATCCAATGCCAGCAGTGGCATTCTTGCTAATGAAATTATTATTGAAGGCAATACACGTGCAGGCAAGCCTTTCCGACCTAGCGATTGGGTGGATCGCATGTGCAGCACCTATGCGACTTTTGGTGAGGATAGAAAACTGAAATATTCACCCTACTTAAAACCCAGAGTGATGAATGGTGTACGCTGCCTGGCTGTAGATTTAAAACTAAAGACTGTCAATCCTGAAGGTTATGCACAACTAATGCATTTTGCAGATGAGAATCAGCTAAATGTGCTTGATGCAACTGGTGAAAGTATTGCCGTACCACACTAAAAATTAAACTTGAAAATCGTTTAAGTAAAGTCGTGTAAGACTAGTTTTGCTGTAAAACTAGTTCTTTTCCGCGCCGATGATTTTTTCTATGTATTGCTTGGTAATCAGGCCACGCTTGATTTTCACCAACTCGCCTTTAGGATTATAAATAAAGGTAGTTGGCAACACC
>JAZJZG010000003.1:0-3664 GCA_040389995.1 Pseudomonadota bacterium
TACGTTAAAAAGTAAGATATTAGTAGTGGCAACCGACTTGTTCCAAACCAGAGGCATTAACTCGACTGGTGTTGATACCATAGTGGCAGTTGCTGGCACTACCAAAATGACACTTTACAAATACTTTCGCAGCAAAGAGGATTTGATTCTTGAAGTGCTAACAACAGGCCATCAGGACTTTCAAACCTGGTTAAGTGACAAACTTAATACCAACACCAAAAAGCCCAGTGAAAAACTACAAAAACTATTTGAGTTTATTGAAGAATGGGTGACAGCACCTAATTTTCGCGGCATGGGTTTTATTAAAGCTTCGGCTGAATTTCCTAATGAAGAAAGCCCTGTGCATCAATTATCCTCAGAGCAATCGCGCCAGTTCAGGCAGTACATTAGCAGCCTTGCGAATGAAGCCAACATTCAAGATGCCGATGGCTTGGCTTTGCAACTATCGTTGCTATTTGAAGGTGCCGTGCAAGCCGAGCAAATGAAACGTGGCTCCGGTGCCATTAAATACGCAAAAAAAGCGGCAAAAATATTGATAGATGGCGCACCAACTAAGTAGTATTTAAGCTTGCTTGCATTAAGCAATCAATACGATAATGGGCGTTTTAAATTCACCTGTTATTTACATGCACACTCTTATTTGCGGTTCACTCGCGTTCGACACCATTATGGTGTTTCAAGATCAATTCAAAAATCATATTCTGCCTGATAAAATTCATGCGCTAAGTGTGGCATTCTATGTGCCAGAAATGCGCCGTGAATTCGGTGGCACTGCAGGCAATATCGCTTATAACCTGCAATTGCTCGAAGGCAATCCTCTTATCATGGCAACTGTAGGTGAAGATTTTGCCAGTTATACGCAGTGGCTAAATCAAAATAAAATCGACACTACGCACATTAAAACAATAAAGAATAGTTTTTCTGCACAGGCGTTTATCACCACAGATACAGATGGCAATCAGATTACCGCCTTTCATCCCGGCGCTATGACAGAGTCACACCAAAATAGCGTGAAAGATACTAGCAATGTTAGCTTAGCCGTGATTGCGCCTGATGGCCGTGATGGTATGTTTCAGCACGCCCGTGAATGCTTTGAAGCAGGCATTCCATTCATGTTTGATCCAGGCCAAGGCTTGCCTATGTTTAATGGTGAAGAGCTTTTGCAGTTTATTGAAATGGCTGATTATTTGGCTGTGAATGACTATGAATCACAGATCATTCAGGATAAAACCGGCTTGTCACTAGCGCAGTTGGCCCTTAAAGTAAAAGCACTCATCATTACGCTGGGCAGTGCGGGTTCACACATTTACGCAGATGATGAGCGCTTTGACATTCCGTGCGTGCAGGCTGATGAGATTGTCGACCCAACAGGCTGTGGTGATGCGTATCGTGCCGGCTTGCTATACGGCATGGCGCGCGGCTGGGATTGGCCTACTTGTGGCAGATTAGCCTCGACCATGGGCGCGATTAAGATCGCCAGCCGTGGTGGGCAAAACCATAAACCTAGCCGTGCGGACATTGAAGCCGTTTATACGCAAGCTTTAGTGAATGTAACTTTAGCTGGAGCCCATGGTCGTAGTGATTAACTAATTGAAAGTTAAATAGAAATTATTTTTGAACAATGTTTTCAGTACACAAGTCAGAGGAAACCAAAATGAAAGCAACAAAACTATTGGCAGCCGCCTTATTAAGCGTTTTATTAGCAGCTTGCGCCAGCTCTAATTCTGGCAGTGTTTACAGCCGCGATGAAGCACGTAAGATACAAACGGTTAAAACGGGCGTAGTAGAGAGTGTGCGGCCGGTCAAACTTGAAGGCACTAAATCACCCGTTGGTACGCTTGCTGGCGGCGCGGTTGGTGGCATTGCCGGCAGTTCTGTAGGCGGTGGCCGAGGCAGCGCTATTGCTGCCGTGATTGGCGCCGTCGTAGGCGGCCTGGCTGGCTCTGCTGCAGAAGAAGGCATCACTCGTAAAGATGGCTTAGAAATCACCGTAAAATTGGATGGTGGCGGTTTAGTCGCTGTCGTTCAAGAGGCGGATGATCCTTTTAAAGCGGGTGAAAGAGTACGTCTGCTTGAAAGCGGCGGAACCACTCGCGTATCGCACTAATCTGGCTTATAACTTAAATAAAGCCAAATACAATCTTCTAAATACACCTACAAATCAATCATGTTTTATTGATGCCTCACTACAACATGATTGATATTTTCCTTGAAAAATAGACTGTCAATAAATAGTCATATTTTTGTCATCACGCTTTAATCCGCATTAATTAAAGTCTCTTCATCTTAACGGGAGAGACTACATGGCAGATAAAGAATTGACCATTGTTGAAAATATCAAAGAGCGCAATCGCAGATACACCGAGCTGCAAATTACAGCACAGCGGCGCCTGACTGTTAGCATCGCTCGGACACAGGCTGAAATTGAAGAAGCACAACGCCTGCGCTATAAAGTGTTTGCTGAAGAAATGGGCGCACAACTTTCAGGAGTTGGCGGGCTTGATATTGATGGTTTTGACCAGTTTTGCGACCACTTGTTAGTACGTGACAGTGACACGCAGCAGGTTATCGGCACGTATCGGATTTTAAGTCCGGAAAGAGCCAATGAAGCAGGTGGTTATTACTCTGCCGGCGAATTCGATTTAAGTCGACTAGTGCATTTATTTGATCGTACCGTAGAAGTTGGTCGTGCTTGCGTACACCAAAACTATCGTAATGGCGGCACTATCACCATGCTATGGGCTGGCCTTGCTAAATATATGCAGATTCATAATTATGAATACATGATAGGTTGCGGCAGTATCAGCATGTCTGATGGCGGCCACACAGCAGCTAGTTTGTATCAGAAACTGCAAGATGACTACTTAGCGCCACTTGAGTATCGCGTATTCCCGCACAACCCACTACTTATCCATGCTTTACGCTCGGATATGCAGGTAGTATGCCCACCGCTGATTAAAGGTTATTTACGTCTCGGCGCTTATGTTTGCGGTGAGCCGGCATGGGATCCCTATTTCAACACAGCGGATATACTGGTAATGTTACCTTTATCTAGAATCAACCCAAGATACGCTGCACATTTTCTCAAATAAGTATTAGTTTAATTAACTTTGACAAAATACACCGTACCGAACGCTTACTTTGCAATCAATCATTAATTGTTCCACAACCACTAACAGACTGACACGTTACTACAGAATTAGCCGCATAATCCTGCATACCTTTGCAGGATTATTCATTGCGTCTTTAATGCTGCCGTTTGCAAAAAAACCTTTCAGGCTGCGCTTGATTAAGTGGTGGTGCAAGCACTTGCTCAGCGCATTTAATATACATGTCATTACACTAGGCCATATTCCCAGCGGCACGCCACCAACGGGTACCATGCTGGTGGCTAACCATATTTCCTGGGCGGATATTCACGCACTCAATAGCGTAGTGCCATTACGGTTTATTGCGAAATCAGAAATTAAAACCTGGCCGATTTTTGGCTATTTAGCAACCAAAGCCAATGCCCTTTTTATTGACCGGACTAAACGTCATGATGCCGCGCGCATTGTAAATGCTACGTCACGCAGCTTAGAGGATGGCGATAATTTATGTGTATTCCCTGAGGGCACCACCACAGACGGCACCGAAATCAAGCCTTTTAAAGCCAGTGCCTACA
>JAZJZG010000004.1:0-5841 GCA_040389995.1 Pseudomonadota bacterium
TGGAAACTTACGTTAGGTCTAAAGGCATCAATGCATTCTACGAGAGCATAGAGTTACGTAAAGCCTGCTGCCATATGCGCAAAGTAGAGCCGCTACAGCGCGCACTCAAAGGTAAAAAAGCTTGGATTACCGGCATGCGTGCCGAACAATCCAGCACTCGTGTAGATTTGGCTTTTCGTGAATTTGATGCCGGGAATAAACTAGAAAAATTTAACCCATTGAGTGATTGGACCGAACAGGAAGTTTGGGCCTATATCCGCATGTTCAACGTGCCTTATAACAAGCTACATGACCAGTTTTACCCTAGCATTGGCTGTGCACCTTGCACACGTGCCATTGCGGTTGGTGAAGATGTCCGTGCTGGCAGATGGTGGTGGGAAGATCCACGTAACAAAGAATGCGGCCTTCACGTTAAATAATCCGAAAATACCTAAAGTATGCTGTAAGTAGTACCTAATTGATTTTAATGCTAAGAATATGACAACTAAACAACCTTTATTACGCCAGCCTTTATCCCATCTGGATTGGCTAGAATCAGAAGCCATTTACATTTTGCGCGAAGTTGCAGGCCAATGTTCTAATCCAGTATTACTATTTTCAGGCGGCAAGGATTCGCTTTGTATCTTGCGTTTAGCTGAAAAAGCTTTTCGCCCAGGTAAATTTCCCTTTCCGCTGATGCATATTGATACTGGCCATAACTACCAGGAAGTGATTGATTTTCGTGATCAACGTGCCGCTGAACTAGGTGAGCGCTTGATTGTACGTAGTGTAGAAGATTCTATGAAACGTGGCACCGTCGTGCTTAAAACCCCAGATGAATCTCGTAACAAGCATCAATCTGTCACCTTGCTGGAAGCCATTGAAGAATTTGGCTTTGATTGCTGTATCGGCGGCGCACGTCGCGATGAAGAAAAAGCCCGCGCTAAAGAACGGATCATGAGTTTCCGTGATGAGTTTGGTCAATGGGACCCGAAAAATCAACGTCCAGAATTGTGGAATCTTTATAACGCCCGTTCGCACAAAGGTGAGAATATTCGCGCCTTCCCTATTTCAAACTGGACAGAAATGGATGTTTGGCAATATATCGAACGTGAGAATCTAAGCTTACCTAGCATTTATTTCGCACATAATCGCCCTGTTGTCATGCGTGGCGGTGCAATTATGCCTATCACCAATATTACCCCGGCAAAAGCGGGCGAAGACATCATCGATATGCAAGTACGTTTTAGAACCGTTGGTGACATCACCTGCACAGCACCGGTGATTAGCGATGCCGATACGATTGCTAAAATCGTATTGGAAACTGCCACCACAACGATTACTGAGCGTGGCGCAACCCGCTTGGATGACCAAACCTCTGATGCAAGTATGGAACAACGCAAAAAAGAAGGTTACTTTTAATGAGCTCTGTAAATAACAACGTGGACACTAATTTAAATACAAACGTGAAGCAAAAACACAACGACTCCCTACTCCGCTTTATGACCTGCGGTAGCGTGGACGATGGCAAGAGTACGCTTATTGGCCGCCTGCTATTTGATACAAAAACCATTTTGGCAGATACGCTCACACAAATGGCGCGTACTTCAGAAAAACGCGGATTGACGGCGGTAGACTTATCTCTATTAACCGATGGCCTGCAAGCGGAACGCGAGCAAGGCATTACCATTGACGTCGCCTATCGCTACTTCAGTACGGGCACGCGTAAATATATCATCGCAGATGCCCCTGGTCACGAGCAGTACACACGTAACATGGTCACGGCTGCGTCTACTGCCAATTTAGCGATTATCTTGATTGATGCGCGCAAAGGCGTATTAACGCAAACACGTCGTCATTCTTACCTGGCACACCTTGTGGGTATTCCACACATAGTCGTGGCAGTCAATAAGATGGACTTAGTCAATTATGACCAGGCTGTTTACGACAAAATCTGTGCGGACTATTTAGCGTTCGCTAATGAAATCGGCCTAGCACAAAGCAAAAGCGCTGCCGGCAACGACATCACTTTCATTCCAATGTCGGCATTAAATGGCGATATGTTAGTGGACAGGCTAGATAACATGCCTTGGTACACTGGCGACACGATGATTGAGGTACTGGAAGCGGCACCTTCGGCACATTGTGAGCATAACGAACCATTCCGCTTTCCGGTACAATTTGTCTGCCGGCCACATGCGTCAGATAATCCTGAGTTGCATGACTTCCGTGGGTTTATGGGTCGTATCGAGTCAGGCGAGATTAGTGTTGGCGATGCAGTGACCGTATTGCCAAATGGTTACCAATCTAAAGTCAAAGCCATTCGATTAGGTGAAGCTAATCTGCAATCAGCCACTACAGAACAAAGTATTACCTTACTATTAGAAGATGAAATCGATACTTCTCGCGGTGATATGATCGTTAAATCTAGCGAAGTGAATGAACCTGTCAAACAAATCGACGCTTTTGTATGCTGGCTATCTGAAACGCCTATGTCTACCGCACGCACCTATATTGTGCGCCATACCGCGCGCGAATCTAAGGCCAAAGTAGGCAGCATCCAATATAAGGTTGATGTGAACACGCTGGAACAACAATCCACCACTGATTTAAAAATGAACGATATTGCACGTATCACTTTCAAACTAGCACAACCGCTCATGGTAGATAGTTATGAAGTCAATCGTGCCACTGGTGCGTTTATTGTGATTGATGAAACTACCAATAACACTGTTGGTGCCGGCATGATTATTTAGCTGATTCACTAAATTCAGTGACTAGCACGTGTTAATCACAAGAAAAATCAATTAAAATAACGTTTTAGCTTTTAGCTTTAGAGGAACAAAACATGACTTACGTCGTTACCGAGAACTGTATTCAATGTAAATTTACTGATTGCGTAGATGTATGCCCAGTAGATTGCTTCGTTGAAGGCCCAAATTTTTTAGCTATCAACCCGGATGAGTGTATTGACTGTACCTTATGTGTGGCAGAATGTCCTGCAGAAGCGATTTTCGCGGAGGATGATGTCCCGGCAAACCAGCAAGAGTTTATTGCGCTCAATGCCCGACTGGCAGAGCTGTGGCCAGTAATCACCTCGCGTAAACCTGCGCTTGAAGATGCAGATGCCATGAACGGCGCCCCAGGTAAGCGTGCGCTTTTGATTGAATAGCCTATTGTGTCGCTCAACACAATATGACATTGTCATAACATTTAGTAAAAAAGAGGCGATAGCCTCTTTTTTTATTTACATGGATTTTAGTTAAATATAGCGCTACGTGACAGACACCATTAATTAAATAGTAATGACGCCGCCACTTAAATACCTGCAGCACTACTCTATTAGCCTGCAAGACAAGATTCGGGAACTGCAGGCACAGAGTCTGCTTGGTGATTACATCACCCAACGCTATCCACAGTCACATCTCATACAGAACGACAAAGCCCTATACCAATACAGTAATGACATTAAGCAAACCTTTTTGCGAAATGCACCGCCAGTTGATAAAGTACATTATGACAATAGACTAAGCATAGAACACCATGCATTAGGTCTCAACACGGCAATCTCCCGTGTGCAAGGCGGTAAACTAAAAGCTAAAAAAGAGATTAGAGTCTCCTCATTTTTTAAAGCAGCGCCCGCTGAATTTTTGCGCATGATAGTCGTGCATGAGTTAGCCCATTTAAAAGAACGCAACCACGACAAGGCGTTTTACCAGCTTTGCCAATACATGGAACCAAACTACCATCAACTGGAGTTTGATTGCCGTGTTTATTTACTTTGGAAAAGCCAGCCCAATACCTAATACGGTGGTCAATATAGAAGTTTAAACAAGGTATTTTTATGCGTGTGCATTTGCACTAGCTACACTGCCTAGCAATAAAACCAGTCAAGCAGCTTACACTAGTCAGCGCATATCTAGCTCAAGCCTTTTTAAGCAAAGTATCAATACTGAACCAGCCTGCACCAGCAACAGAAAAATACAAAAAGACAAAGCTGTACAGCACGGCCAACTCACCTTGATTAAGAATCGGTAAAGCCCCAACTGGCGCGTGCGCCATAAAATAAGCCACCGCCATTTGGCCAGATAGGATAAACGCGACTGGTCTGGTGAATAAGCCTAGCAATATCAGCGAACCGCCAACGAGCTCAAGCACGCCGGCTAAACCCATCAATGACATCAGTTGCAAACCATCGAACATTGCGATATGTGGCACACCGAGTAACTTTGCTGCTCCATGTTGCAAGAAAAGAAAACCAGTAATAATGCGCAGCAGGCCTAAAACACATGGTGCTAATTTGCTACAGGATTGGGTGCTAAACATAACATTGCTCCTTATTGATTAAACGTGATTGTTAAGTACAGTTAATATTAAGAGTAGTTCTGATAAGCTATATATTAGCCTATTTATTTTGTCGGCCAGCTTAATTTTCAAACCATAGCTTACTTCTACGAATCATCAACCAGCCAAATAACAAGTAAACCGCCATGGCTATGGCTAATCCTGAAGGTGCATACCAAACCAGCGGCACAATCAAGCCAGCGGAAACCGTTGATAACAACATTTGTATAAACGCCTGACCTGACGCGGCGGTACCACGAATTTTTGGATGCCTGTCCAGAGCGGCGAGTGAAAGTACCGGCATCGCCAACGCCATACCAACATTGAATAGAGCAACAGGAATGATGTTATAGATTGGCGAGGTTGGCAGTAAAAAACAAATCGCCAGATTCAAAGCAGCAATCGTAGCCATCCAAACATACGCCGTCTTAATCACCTGTTGATGCGTATATTTACCAGCGGCATGTTTTGCCAAGTAAGAGCCGACAACCGTGCCACATACAGTAGGAATAAACATCCAGCCAAATTGATTATGACTCAAGCCCAGCAATTTAATTAAAAATACCGGGCTCGCCAACACGTAAACAAAGAACGCTGAAAAATTTGCCGCTGTGGCGAGCACGATGTACCTAAATTCTTTATCGCCGAATATTTTTTGATAACTACTGAGCACTTGCTTAGTGGATAAGGGTAAGCGCTTTTCTGCAGGCATGGTTTCCGGTAGATGCATGACCGCGGCAATTAAGCTAATAGCGGCATAAAGTGCCAAAAACAAGAAAATGAATTGCCAATGTATGCCCAGCAACAAGCCGCCAATGATCGGCGCCACTGCTGGTGCGACACCAAACAGCATCTGCACTGTAGCCATCACCCGCTGCGCTTGTGCGCCCTCAAAAAGATCGCGCACCATCGCCCGTGCCACGGTGTTCCCTGCCCCGCCACTTGCACCTTGTAATGCCCGGAAGAACCATAGAGTTTCTACATTGGGTGCGAAAGCACAACCTATACTTGCTAGGACAAAAATACTTAATCCCCATTTGATGGTGGTGATACGTCCTATCGCATCCGAGATTGCACCATGAAACAAGGTCATTAAAGCATAGGGCATCAGGTAAAAAGTCAGGCTTTGCTGGATATTGACTTCACTTGCACCTAAAGCTGCACCCATGACACGAAAAGCCGGTAAATAAGTATCAATAGCAAAAGGCGCCAGAGCCGCCAGAGCCGCAAGTACAAATGGAATAATAGCTGAATGGGGCTTATGCATATTTTTATTCATATTGGATTGTAACAAAATTAAAAAGCGCGACTGACTAGCGCGCTTTTTAATTTAATGCATATATAGCACAGCCAGCTTATGGTAAAGCGTGAAAAGCTTCTACACGTTCTGTAGATTCGCCACTGGCATATTTTTTAGAGTTTTTATCGGTTCTGAAAATAATCGGCTGAGCAGCCAATACCGGATTTTTAGAATCCTCAATCGCCTTCTCAATTAAATGGTGATTGGGCGATAAACTG
>JAZJZG010000005.1:0-2213 GCA_040389995.1 Pseudomonadota bacterium
TATGGCGTTAAGATTAGTATGAAGTTGCGCTGATTTGAGTGACTTAAACTAAATAAGGTCTTACTCAGCTTGCGGGCGCATTATAAATACTGCTAAAGCGAGTTAAAAAAGAACCCGTTTTGGCACTATTGCTTAAACGGGTTTTTTATGGCCCATATTTTGTGAATACTACGGATAAAGAGCTGCTATGAATAAAGAACTGTCAGATAAAAAAACATACCATCCAGAAACACTCAGTGTGCGTGCTGGTAGCGATGCTACGGAGTTTGGTGAGAATTCGGAAGCTTTATTTCTAAACTCAAGTTTTAGGTATAACAGTGCAGCGCAGGCTGCTGCCCGTTTTAGCGGTGCAGAACCTGGAAATATTTACTCACGGTTCACTAATCCTACCGTCACAGTGTTTCAGGATAAACTGGCGGCTTTAGAGGGTGCAGAACAGTGCGTGGCAACCTCCAGCGGTATGTCTGCAATTTTGGCGTGCGTCATGGGTTTGTGCAGTGCCGGCGATCATATAGTGACCTCACGCAGTATCTTTGGCACTAGCGTACAGCTATTCGGTAATATCCTGAAACGTTGGGGTTTGGACGTCACGTTCGTCTCACTGACCAACCCGGACGAGTGGCAGGCGGCCATTACGTCGAAAACCAAGCTGTTTTTTGTGGAAACACCCTCCAACCCACTGACCGAGGTGTGTGATATACAAGTGCTGGCAGACATTGCACATAAGGCGGGCGCATATCTGGTCGTGGATAATTGTTTTTGCACGCCGGCAATTCAAAAGCCACTGGAATTAGGCGCCGATATTATTATTCACTCAGCAACCAAGTATATCGATGGGCAGGGCAGATGTTTGGGCGGCGCGGTGCTAGGCAATAAGGTTCTGATGGAGCCTGTTTATGGATTCTTGCGTACCGCCGGTGTCACCATGAGTGCATTTAATGCATGGGTCTTTCTTAAAGGCCTGGAAACGCTTTATGTGCGTATGGATGCACACGCGAAAAATGCACTAGCTTTGGCAACGTGGCTGGAAGCGCAGCCAAAAATCGCTCGTGTACATTACCCTGGCTTAGCCTCGCATCCGCAACATGCGCTGGCAATGCGCCAGCAAAGCAATGGCGGTGGCATCGTCAGCTTCGAAGTAAAGGCCAAAACCGGCCAAACCCAACAAGAGGCGGCTTGGGCGTTAATTGATGCTACGCAAATGATTTCAATTACTGCTAATTTGGGTGATGCTAAAAGCACTATTACGCATCCAGCGACGACTACGCATAGCCGGGTGACGGCGGAAGTGCGTGCCGCTACCGGAATTAGTGATGGTTTAATCAGAATGGCGGTCGGGTTGGAGCATATAGAGGACCTCAAAGCTGACTTGGCTTTTCTAGCTAGCTAAGTGTAATCCTAAGTAATTTGATTTGAGGTCTGTTTAGCGGCTAAACACATGGCTTAAGGTTGTTAAATCAAGGTTAAGCTACTACTTGGCATGCTAATCATGTTAAAATTTGGGTACATAAAAACTATTATAAGTCAGTCTACACATGGATCAATTCGCTAAAGAAACCCTGCCAATCAGTTTAGAAGACGAGATGCGTAGATCGTATCTTGATTACGCGATGAGCGTCATTGTAGGCCGTGCATTGCCAGATGTACGCGATGGTTTAAAACCCGTGCATCGCCGTGTTTTATATGCGATGCATGAGTTAAGCAATGACTATAACAAGCCTTACAAGAAATCCGCACGTATCGTCGGTGATGTCATCGGTAAATATCATCCGCATGGCGATACCGCTGTGTACGATACCATCGTCCGTATGGCACAGGATTTTAGCTTACGCTATATGTTGGTGGATGGACAGGGTAACTTTGGCTCTGTGGATGGCGATAATGCTGCGGCGATGCGTTATACGGAAATCCGTATGGCAAAAATCGCCCATGAATTACTCGCTGATATCGACAAGGAAACAGTTGATTTTGGCCCTAACTATGATGGTAGCGAGAATGAACCGCTTATCATGCCTGCACGTATCCCCAATCTACTCATTAATGGTAGTTCGGGTATTGCTGTGGGTATGGCGACCAATATTCCGCCACACAATTTAAATGAAGTGCTGGACGCCTGTTTTGCATTGCTGAAAGACCCTGAAACCGGCATTGAAGAACTGATTGATTTAGTGCCTGCGCCGGACTTCCCAACAGCCGGTATTATTTACGGCACG
>JAZJZG010000006.1:0-2997 GCA_040389995.1 Pseudomonadota bacterium
GTCACCACCAATCGCGATTAAACCGTTGGGTTCTGTGAGTGCGTCGCTTAGTGGTGGAAAGCGGCAATCGCCATCTACGCTTGCAACCCGGCCGTTAGGTAGTTGGTAATAACCATGGCTCATACTAAAGAATCCACTAGGCTAATGCTCAATTAAATTAAGACTAAATTAACATCCACAACGCCATAGCTGCCATAAGTAAATCTTCAATAATGGTGACAGTGCTCATCGGTAGATTGAATACCGCACCCAGGCATGCACAACGTATTTTTTGTTTATTCGTGACAGCACGTATCACGCCCAAACTAGAGAAGGCCATAACGATCAACGTGAGCCAGTTGGTGAGCACGGGCTGCCAGTTAAGTAGATAAGCTATACCCAAGCCCAGCTCAATAAAAGCATATAGATAACCATAGGGTTTAAAGCGCATGGCAAGCAGGTCATACATCGCATAACTATCTGCAAAACCTTGCAAATTCAGTAGCTTGAAAAATGAAAATACTAAAAAGAAACCCGCCATGAAGTTCGGCATAAAGCGATGTATTTCAAAGCTGCCGTTCGTATATTCAACCGTGAGCGCTATTAGCAGAATGTAAGCAAATATCAACACCAGTGGCTTGTAAGTAGCAAACCAGCCATTGATTTCGGCAAGTTCGCCGGCTGGGTTATTCTTTAGATTTTTTGTTATTGGTAGCGGCTTTTTAAGCGCGTTGCTATCAGGCTCACTCAGTACATAGTGCCCAACCTTAGCTAGGGCATTGTTAAGTGCGTCTAAGGTTACACGAGGGTTATTTAGCTGCGCTTGTGGTGGTTGCAAGGTCACTTCAATGGATTCTGCATATTCGCTAAGTGTAGTTTTAACGCGATTTACGCAACCACCACAGGTCATGCCTGATACTGCATATTTGGTTATACTCATCGTTCAGTGCTTTAATTAAATTCCAATACTAGCAATATTGAGCGAAAGGCAGAGAAATGCAATATCTCATTGTGAAATATCTAATTACTGCGGGTGTGGTGGTGCTGGTATCCGAGTTTGCAAAACGCAGCGATAAATTGGGCGGCTTGATTGCGGCATTGCCATTGGTCACTGTGCTGACCTTGATCTGGCTTTATGTAGAGCGGCAACCTACGAGTAAAATCGCCAATCATGCGTATTACACATTTTGGTATGTATTGCCTACCTTACCCATGTTTTTGCTTTTTCCATACTTGCTGCCAAGGTGGGGGTTTGTATTGAGTCTGCTCGCTTGTGTGGTGTTGACGATCGTGGTGTTTTTTCTTTTTGCACTTTTAGTCAGGCAATTTGGCATAGAGTTGCTGTAAGTAAAAGTCACTACACAGATGAATACGGAAATAAAGTAAAAAAAGCTTCTTAATCATGCCATTAGCGCGTAAAATGCGCGGTCTTACATCGTTATAAATACCTAAGTAGAAATCTTGGAACAATACTCAACCATGCTCGCAAAGCCTATCCATACCTATCGTCCTTATTGGGCGAAGCGGTTTGGTTCGGCCTCAATTTTGCCTATGAGTCGCGCCGAGATGGACGCGCTGGGCTGGGATAGCTGCGATATTATTTTGATTACTGGCGATTGCTACATAGACCATCCAAGTTTTGGTATGGCGTTAGTGGGCCGATTGTTAGAAGCGCAAGGTTTTCGCGTGGGTATTATTGCACAGCCAGATTGGCAAAATGCCAGTGCTTTTAAAGCGCTAGGCAAGCCGAATCTTTATTTTGGTGTAACCGCAGGCAATATGGATAGTATGGTGAATCGCTACACGGCGGATAGAAAGATCCGCAGCGATGACGCTTATACGCCAGATGCTGCGCCCAACAAACGACCAGACCGTGCGGTGTTGGTGTATAGCCAGCGTTGCCGTGAGGCGTATTCTGACGTGCCATTGGTCATCGGCAGTATTGAAGCCAGTTTGCGTCGTATTGCTCATTATGATTACTGGAGTGATAAAGTTCGCCGCAGTATTCTGGTGGATTCTAAAGCGGACATTTTGCTCTACGGCAATGCTGAGCGTGCTTTGGTAGAATTGAGCCATCGAATTGCCAAAGGTGAAAAAGTAGCCAATATTCAAGATATACGTGGCACGGCTTTTTTGCGTAAAAAGATTCCAGAAGGTTGGAGCGAGATTGAAAGTACTAAGCTAGACCGCCCAGGTCCGGTTGATAAGGCGATTGACCCGTATGAAATGAAAATGGGCAAGGCCGATGCGAGTTGTGCAACTGATGACAGCAAACCGAAGTCAACATTGCCAGAGGGTACAAAAGCCATTGAAATCGTGCGTAAACCAAAAGCAGATAGAGCTAAGCAAGTGGTACGTTTGCCTGATTACGAAGCGGTAGCGCAAGATCCAGTGTTGTACGCACATGCTTCACGTGTGTTGCACTTAGAGGCAAACCCAGGTAATGCACGTGCTTTGGTGCAAAAGCATGGTGACCGTGAAGTGTGGTTAAACCCACCACCGATACCACTGACGACCAAAGAGATGGATTATGTATACGACATGCCGTATGCGCGTAAGCCACACCCCATCTATAAAAACGCGAAAATCCCGGCATGGGAGATGATACGTTTTAGCGTGAACATCATGCGCGGCTGCTTTGGCGGCTGCACGTTCTGTAGTATTACCGAGCATGAAGGCCGCATCATTCAAAGCCGCAGCGAAGAAAGTATCTTAAAAGAAGTCGAAGAGATTCGCGATAAAGTCGATGGTTTTACCGGCGTGATTTCTGACCTTGGCGGGCCTACCGCCAATATGTATCGTATTGCTTGTAAGAGTGAGAAGATCGAGCAGTCTTGTCGTAAATTAAGTTGTGTTTATCCGAGTATTTGCGAGAACCTGAACACCGACCATAGCGCGTTGATTCAGCTTTATCGTAAAGCACGCGCTATTAAAGGCGTGAAAAAGATCTTGATTGGCAGTGGGCTACGTTACGACCTGGCGGTTAAATCGCCGGAATATGTCAAAGAACTGGTGCAG
>JAZJZG010000006.1:3007-14408 GCA_040389995.1 Pseudomonadota bacterium
CGCCTGAGCATAGTGAAGAGAATGTGCTCAGCAAAATGATGAAGCCAGGCATGGGTGCTTATGATGAATTCAAAGTCATGTTTGAAAAATTCAGTGCCGAAGCAGGTAAAAAGCAATATCTAATCCCATATTTCATCGCAGCGCATCCCGGTACTACGGATGATGACATGTTGAACTTAGCACTGTGGCTCAAAAAATATGACTTTAAGCTAGATCAGGTGCAAACCTTTACGCCGACGCCGATGGCGATGGCGACTGCTATGTATCACAGTGGCAAAAATCCATTACGTAAAGTGACGGCTGATTCTGACGAGGTGCCGATTCCTAAAGCAGGCAATGTGCGTAAACTGCATAAAGCATTCATTCGCTATCATGACCCTAATAACTGGCCCATGTTGCGTGAAGCCTTGAAAAAAATGGGGCGTGCTGACCTGATTGGAAATGGTAAACAGCATTTGATTCCTGCTTGGCAGCCGCTTTCAAGCAAGCCAGTGACCACCGTGCGTGGCGAGCAGTTAGAGCGGACTGTGCGGCCAAGGCGCGTGTCAGAAAACAAGCGTAAATACTCTTAAATCCAAAAACCTTACGCGAACAGTAAGGCGGTCAGTAAGGTTTTTGTCTGGTAAAAGGGTAGTTGCAACCTTGATTAACATCGTCTACTGCAAAGTCAGAAATGTCTTTTAATCTTCAAAAACTATTTACAGGTTTAATTGCATTTAGCTTTCTGGCACTGTTCAGCAGCAATGTTCTGGCTGAACAAGGTTTGTTTTGGAAAGCAGAATCACCTACCGGTAAAACCAGTTATCTGTTTGGCACCATGCATACGGATGATAATCGGGTGACCAATTTTTCACCTGCTGTTAACAAGGCATTAGTATCTGTCGATGTTTTTATGATGGAGACACTGGCGCCAAGTGACACTAGCGTATTGATGACGCCAGACGGTGATTTGAAAAATATCCTCAGCAAAAAAGAGTTGGCTAAGGTCTATGCGCTTGCAGAGTTCCATGTGATGCAGCGCGAGGCGGTAACGCATATGAAGCCGTGGATATTAGCGGTGGTGTTTGGTTCACCTAGGCCACTGACACCCTTTGCACAAGATAATTTGCTGATGACTAAATCTGAAGATCTGGGCAAAAAAGTGATTGGTATTGAAAGTGCACAGGAACATTTCGGTGTGATGGATAGTTTTAGTCGTGATGAGCAAGTCGTTATGCTGCGTGCGGTGTTAAAGCGCACACAAAGCGCTAAAGAGCATGACTACGAGAAATTGATGGCAGCTTATCTAGCTGGCGACAGCGATAAAATAGCCGCACTAGACGACAAGATTACCGGTGGTATGTTACCGCTAGCATTGTGGATGAAAATGCGTACCAAGCTGCTTGACGAGCGTAATGTGATAATGGCGCAGCGCATAATAGATGAAGCGGCTAATAAAAATGTATTCGCTGCCGTAGGGGCATCACATCTAGCGGGTAAAGGCGGGTTAATTGCCAGGTTAAAAGATGCGGGCTATAAGCTGACGGCAGTCAAGTAGTGGTTCTGTAGAGATCACTTATTCATGCAGATTTAAGCTTAGAGTTTAGTGCGCGGTATTTGAAAACAATGCAGCTTCGCGCTCTATAGTTTCGATAGCCAAATCAAAATCCAATGATTTATCAAAGAAATATTTCACGCCTAAGTCTTTAGCTAATTTACGGTATTGGGCGTTAGCATGGTTGGTGAGCATCACCAGTACTGGTGCTTTAAATGGATAGTCTACTTTTTGGGTATGTCTAATCACTTCAAAGCCGTTACCTTCTGCCAGCTCTATATCCAGTAATAACATATCAAACTGCTGGGTATCAAGCAGGGCCAGTGCGTTGCACTGCGTTGCAGCGATGCCATTTACAGTCAAATTATTAGCGCCACTGAGTATTTCTATCAACGCGTCACGAATCAATACAGAATCTTCAACCAATAATACTTTCATAGGTGTGGGGTCACCAGAATTTGGTTTGTCGGTTGAACTGTATTGTGAGGCTGACATTTTTTACACGATTTCTTTACAGAATGTGTTGAACATATAAGCAGTATACGCAACTAAACAGCATAAAAATATCGGACTTTGTCCTACATAAGCTGACAAATGTATTTTAACTAGCATTATTACGAAATCAACTCATTTTTAATTGCATAATAGGTTAAGTCTGCGTTGGTTCTTAGGCTCATCTTTTCTAGTACCCTGGTTCTATAGGTACTTACGGTTTTGATGCTGATATTCAGTTCGCTAGCGATTTCAGAGGGGCTTAAGCCACCAGCTAACTTAAAAAACACTTGAAACTCTCTATCTGACAATGCTTCATGTAGTTGTTTTTCAGAAGGGTGAACTAACTGTTCGGTCATAAGCTCTGCAAGTTCAGCTGAGATATAACGCTTACCATTGGCGATTGTTCTGATCGCCTTGATGATTTCATCAGAGTCTGCATCTTTGGATAAATAGCCTTTGCAGCCGCTACGGATTAAATTAAGCGCATATTGTGCTTCAGCGTAGCCACTTAGAATCAATACTGGCAGGTCTGGAGAAATGTGTTTTAAGTCATACAATGTATCAACGCCATTTTTGTCTGGCATGGATATATCTAACACCACAATATCATAACTATTACTACGTACTAATTTGAGCGCTTCAATGCCAGAGGAGGCTTCACCTGTTACTTCTAAATCCGCTTCTAACTCTATTAAATTCCTTAATCCCTGGCGTACGATACTGTGATCATCGACTAATAAAATATTTTTCATGGCGTAACCTAAAAGTCTTAAGCAATCATTAGAGCATAGTATGCCGTGACAAAAAATTATTTCCGACTAGGGTTACTTATTAGCCTCGTCAGAAGTGTCGGCTGTGCCATCTAAACCGCCTCTAAATACTAGCCAATCTGCTTCAACTTGTTGTATAGAGCGACTAAATAATGGTTCTTTTTTCCACGAGTGGTGTATAAAAGCGAAAATACCAATGCCGATCAAAAGCGGTAATATCATTGCTGTTCCTAAGATTATGTTGCGGTTTGGACTGCTCCAGGCGAATGCTACTAGCCAGAGTATCCCGGTTAAGCCAGAACAGGCTGTGGCTAGCAGTATCAGCATATAGCCAAAAAAACTATTCACCACGCGGTGCAAATCGTCGTTAAAGTTTTGTTTTAAAATCGCCGCGCGGCTTTCTGCCATTACCGCGAGATTTTCTTTAACTGAGTCAAATTTTTTGCTAAAATCCGTTGTAATGTGATTCATGCGGTTACGCAAAAACATAATAACAAGTAATTTGGCTGCAGTTTTCCACATGGTGAATTTTCCATTATTTGGCTTGGTAAATAGTATTTGGCACTATTTTAATCTTTATTGGAAGATTGTTTAGTGCCTAAAATATAACCTAATAATATACCTGCACCAAGTGCTACCGCTAAGCTTAAAATTGGCTTATCTTGTACCGTTTGTGTAGCACGCTCTTTACCTAATTGGTAGGCATGATCCACCTCATCTTGTACAGTGCTTTTTAATTCAACGGCTTTATCAACAATTTGATCTTTGATTTCAGTCGCTCTTGATGAATCGGCATATTGAGCCAACAAAGATTTTAAGCTATCAATCAGGTGATAAGCCTCGTCTTTAGTTTCTTTACTTTTCTCCAATACTTTGTTGCCAAGATTAGCTGCCGATGCTTTAACATCGCTAGCTACATCAGTGATACTGTCTTTAGCGTTATTAACGAAATGTGAGACATTTTCTTTAACTTCTGATTCTTTTTGGCTGGTAACGTCTGGGTTTTTACTAAGATTAAACATGATAAATTCCTTATTAAGTAGATTAAAAAAGTAACCTGATAGAGCTTAGAGTCAAAATACTGGTGTTAAGTTTCTAGCGTTCGTTGCTTAGTAAGAATGGCTCTGAATTTAACCTTTAAAAGGTTACAATAAAATTTAATTTTAAATAGTGCTTAATAAATATAACCTTATGCACTATGGATACATTCTATCGCACTAACACATTGGGCTGCAGCAGCTATAATCCGATTCGGGTGTAAGCAGGCGCTTACAAATCATGAGAATAAATAAACTGTGAAAATCATCTGGCAAAGTATTCAGCTCGTATCAGCAAAGCTCTGGCATTGGTATGAAAAAGTCATCACTATTCTTGGCGGGCGTACTATCGCTATGCTGGCAGCAGCTCTGCTGGTTACTCTGGTGTCTGTGATACTGACGGATAATTGGATTACGTCAATTGGACGTCAAGATGAAGTGATTGGCCATATCCGGACGAATATCATTACGCTTAATAAATTAAAAGCTAATTTATATAAGGCTGAGAGCGCACAGCGTGGATATCTGTTCACTAGGCGTGTAGTGTACTTTGATCCATTTAATAAAGCGCTTAACGATGCGAGAGATAACATTGAGAAAATTGAGTCGCTCGTTATTCGCACTTCAACCGGTAAAGACCAGTTGGTAGAACGTGACTGGTTAAAGGCTATTTCTAAAAGTCTGGAAGCAAAAGCCGCCGAGATGAAGGTGTCGGTGAACCTGACAAAATCTGGAAAGCTTCTGGAAGCCAAGCAAGTGATGAACTTAGATGAGGGTATTGTTGAAATGACTAATTTCATGCAATACACCGATACGCTCATTAAAAATCAGTATAGGGATCTTGATGTTTTGATTCAACAGCACACGAATACGGTTCTCTTAGCTCGCAGTTCGGTTCTGATAGGCGCTTTGGTGTTGATATTACTAATGGTATTGGTAATCAAGCAGTTACTTAGGGAGATCGTAATTAAAAGCCAGTTACAACAGCAAGTACTTAAAGAAAACGAGATTTATGAAGAGAAATTGCAGGCGCAGACTAAATTACTGAGAAGCCTGGCGTTAGATTATCAGGCCGATGTGGAGCGTGAACGGCAAAAGTTATCGAGAGAGCTGCATGATGAGCTAGGGTCTATCTTTACTGCCACTAAAATGGACATGGCGTGGGTGATGAAGAAATTAAAAGATGTTGCCCCAGACGTGATTGATAAACTTAAAAAAACTAGCCGTTATATAGATCAAGGTATCAATTATCAGCGCCATATTGTGCAGGAATTACATCCTGCCATGTTATCTACCTTTGGTTTCTGGCCTGCATTAAAATCACTGGTAGATGATGCTGCAGAGCGTAATCAATGGCAGTTAACCTTGGAGTTGCCGGAACAAAACACCAAATTGAATGAAACGATCAGTTTGGTGGCTTACCGTATCGTGCAAGAAACATTGAACAATGCGAATAAATATGCGAAAGCAACGGCCATCTCTGTGTATATGATGACTGATGAGAGATTCTTAAAGGTTGAGATTGAAGACAATGGTGTCGGTGTAGATATGAACGCACTGGATGCTAATACGCATGGATTGTCTGGTATGCGCCATCGTGTCATGGCGATTGGTGGGCACTTTGAGATAGTGAGTGAGCTTGGTAAAGGGGTGTTGACGCGGGCGTTGATACCGTTAGATATTGCTGCGTTGTAGTCCATTTCTTACAGTATTATCAGTATTTATTGGGCATTTTGAGACCTTTGTATTGAGTAGTATAGCTTCACTGTGAAACAGCAAGTAATGAGTCATTGGATGGTTGCTGTTTTATATAACTATATTTTAAATCTCTACGAAGGATCAATAACATGAAAAAACCTCATACATTAAACGCAGCAACCCTTGTGCTTACTTTAGTCTTTGGCGTTACTGCTATGAAGGCAATGGCATTTGATACCGATGCTATTCAGGATGGCCAGACGCCACTCGCAGGAGAGTTTAAACAGCTTGATGTAGATGGTAACGGAACGTTAACCTTTACTGAAGCGGCTAAGGATAAGTTATTTACTAAAGAACATTTCGCCAAGGCCGATATTGATCATGACGGTACACTAGACCAGCATGAGTATGCGAACTACAAATCGGCATCGCAAAAGAAAGTAGCTGGTGTCATTATTGATGACAGCGTCATTACGACTAAAGCTAAAACAGAAATTTTAAGGACTAAAGGCTTAAAAAGCCTGCAAATTAGTGTAGAAACCCACAAAGGCGAGGTGATCTTGAGCGGCTTTGTAGATAATGAAGCTGCCAAGGAAAAAGCCGGTGCAGTGGTATCAAAAATTCCTGGTGTGAAATCCGTTAAAAATAGCTTGGAAATCCGTGCGTAATAGTAATCATGAGTTTCATTATGTTGGATTAAGCTTCATCATATCCTCGGCCGTCAACCAGCACCATTTACCCACAGCTAGGTCGTCTGGTAGTTTTAATTCACCGATTTGTATGCGCTTCAAGCCCTCTACGCGATTACTAATGGCTGCGACCATGCGTTTCACCTGATGATATTTACCTTCAGCTAGTGTCATGTGCATCACGTGATCGCTGATTTTTGTGCAGGCTAGCGCGGCGATTGGCGCATTTTCATCGATTAACTGCACGCCCTTGAGAATATGCGCGATCTGACTGTCGTCAATTGGATGTTTGCAGGTAACTTCGTAGACTTTGGGTACTTTATGTTTAGGTGAGCTCATGCGATGGATGAACTGCCCATCATCTGAAATCAAAATCAAACCAGTGGTATCTTCGTCCAATCGACCTATACACTGTACGTCTCTGACTACCAGCGGGTGGGGTAGCAGGCTGTAAATGGTGGGGTGGTGCTGGGTTTTATGTGAGCATTCGTAGTTACTGGGTTTATGCAGCATCAGGTAAGATTTTTCGCGATAATCCCACGCTTCCCCCTGCACGGTATAGTGCAAATTTTCTAAATCAAATTCGGTATTCGGGTCGTCACAAGGTGCGCCATTAACGGTAACCTCGTCGTTCCAGACCATGATGCGGCAAAGCTTGCGTGCACCAAAACCTTGGTTATGCAGTATGCGTTCTATTGATAGTTTTTTAGCCATCCTTGTATTATAACGTCAGCAATACAAAAGCCCACTAGACATGGGCTTTTAAGTATTTTTTAGATGTAATTTTAGATGGATGGATAATCTGTTTTAGCCGATATATTCCACCGAAAAACCTTAGATGTATTAAGCAGTAGCTTAGTCGTCTGTATTCAAGAACTTATACACCAATGCACCAATTGCCGCCCCAATAATCGGTGCTAGCCAGAACATCCAAAGTTGATGCAGTGCAATACCTCCCTCAACTAACGCTGGCCCAGTACTACGCGCTGGGTTGACTGAGGTATTGGTTACAGGAATACTCACCATATGGATCAAGGCCAGTGTGAGACCAATTGCCAGTGGTGCTAAACCTGCTGGTGCGCGTTTATCGGTCGCACCCATGATGATGAATAAGAACATAGCCGTCATCGTCACTTCTGTGGTGAAGCCAGCCCACATACTATAAGCGTGCGGGGAGTGCACACCATAGCCATTTGACGCTAAACCGCCGGTATAACCGGCCATGCCACTGGCAATACACTGAATGAGTAAAGCAGCTAATACTGCACCGAGTACTTGCGCAATGATGTAAGCGGGTAGGTCTTTAGAGCTAAATCTGCCGCCAATCGTTAAGCCAATTGAAATTGCCGGATTTAGGTGAAAACCTGAAATATGGCCAATGCAACGCCTAGATAGCCCAAGCCGAGTGCAGGGATGCCTGCCGCCAATACTGCGCTACCACAGCCGCCTAACACTAACCAGAAAGTGCCTATCAGCTCGGCAACCGCACGTTTGGACAATGAATACGTAGATAAAGACATAAAACCTCCATCAGATAGTGATTTTTAATGTAATTGTTATCCGATTGCTAGTCGTGATGCGGCTAATTTACTGCAAAGCTTATGCGCTCACAAGCAGCTTTGCGTTAAAATGCCACTTTAAATTGTAAATAATCATTCTTTTTTCGATGGGACTGGTGATATTAGCATGAGCTTTAAGCATATCGTTTCGCGTGATAACCCAGTATTCAAGCAGCTTAAAAAGCTGTCAGAAAGCGCCCGTGAGCGGCGTTCAGAAGGCAAAACCCTGCTAGATGGCGTGCACTTAATCGAGACTTATCTCGCTACATTTGGTGAGCCTGATTTGGTGATTATTCCGGAAGGTAAAAGCAGCGTTGAGGCAACTGCGCTCATCCAACAGCTAGCAGATGTGCCTACCATCATGTTGCCTACCTTGATGTTTGCCGAACTGACTCCAGTAGTCACGGCAACCGGTATTTTAGCACTGATCAAAACACCGCAATTAGCTGCGCCTAAGACCCCTGTATTCGCGTTGATGCTAGAGGATATTCAAGACCCGGGCAACCTGGGCAGTATGCTGCGAACCGCTGCTGCTGCTGGCGTTGAAGCCGTATATTTAAGTGTAAGTTGCACCGATGCATGGTCACCTAAGGCCTTGCGTGGCGGGCAGGGTGCGCAGTTTTTTCTGCCAATCGTAGAACGGGTAGATCTAATATCTGAGCTGCAGAACTTTAATGGTAATAGTTATGCAACCACCATGCATAGCGAATCGCTCTACGCGCAAGATTTAACGCAAGCAACGGCATTTGTAATCGGTAATGAAGGTGCAGGGCTGAGTAAGGTGGTGTTACAAGCGACTAGCCATCAAGTGAGCATTCCCATGCACAGCAATATAGAATCATTGAATGCAGCGGCGGCAACGGCGATTTGTTTGTTTGAGCGTATGCGGCAAATGGCTTAAATAGCTACTGCATAGCAAACTTAAATAGTTATTGCGCATCAAATACAAAGTGGAATTTGAATACATGGTTAAGGATTCAATATGACTGACAATTTAATGCGTGGCTTAGTCGCTCAGGTCGCTCGCAGGCATGCGGGATTCAGTGCAATAGAAATGATGGTGGTAGTGGCGATTATTGCTATTTTAGCGATGATCGCGATTCCTTCCAGTCTAGGGCGTATTGTCAAAGAGCAAGTGCTGGCAGCCATGCCCTTGGCTGACGTTGCAAAAACACCGATTGCGGCAAATTGGACACTCAATAAAACTTTACTGGCAGATAATAAGGCCGCTGGCTTGCCTGCACCCGATATGATAGTGAGCAATTTTGTCAGTGCAGTTGAGGTGCAAAATGGCGCTATTCACATGACTTTTGGTAATAAGGCGCACCCGCAGCTTAAAGGCAAAATTCTTTCATTCAGGCCTGCGGTCATAGCAGAGTCGCAGGTTGTGCCAGTAACCTGGGTGTGTGGTTATGCTAAAGCTCCCGATAAGATGACGGTGATGGGTGATAACAGGACTAATGTGTCCGCCGATTATTTACCAAACTTATGCAATTAACTAGGCGTGCTCTTTAGTCTCAGGCACATTGTGACGCACGGTTAATGTGCGGTCTTGTTCTCAACAAGCACCGATTTTTCATTAAATAGCTTGGCAGCATCTATCGCGTCAAATACATAATGCTTGTTACAAAAATCGCAATTGACCTCAATGTTGTCTCGTTCGGCTAACATGCTTGCCACTTCTTCTGTCCCCAGCATTTTTAGCATGCTTGCCACTTTGTTTTTTGAGCAACTGCAAAGGAATTGTGTAGCTCTATTTTCAAATAACCGTATATCCTCTTCTACAAATAACCGGGACAGCAGTACTTCAGGCGCGAGGTTTTGTAATTCATCATTGGTTAAGGTATTGGCCAACTGATTAAAGCGATTCCACGCATCGGCATCATGTTCTGGCTTATTGGGTAATATCTGCTCGGGTAGCTTTTGCAGCAGCATGCCAGACGCGCGTTCTCCATCGCAGTGTAGCCATAAGCTCGTGTCAATTTGCTGTGAACGCAGCATGTAATTTTGCAGCATCTGCGCAATCGTTTCGCCCTCGATAGGCACGATGCCTTGATATGCTTCGCCTTCACTTGGGTCTAAAGTAATCACGAATTGACCATTGATGACGAGGTCTAGAAATGATTGATTGTTAATTTCACCTGACCATTTAGCCGTGGCACGCATGGTTAAATTTGAGCTGCATTCGACAACTAGCAATTTAAGCGCACCTTTGCTTTGTAGTTGCAGCACCATGGCGCCATCCATTTTAAGGGTGGCAGAGAGCAAGGCGCTGGCCGCCATTAACTCGCCAAGCGCCTGTTTGAGCACCAGTGGCAATGTTTGATGTTGCAATACTTCTTGATAAGTTTGGTTTAGATGAACAATATTGCCGCGAATGGGCGTATTTTCAAACAAAAACGGCAGTAATGAATCTTCAAATTTTTTCATGGTGCTATTTTAACACTAGCAAACAGGCAGTGGATTTCAAGTTGTAATTTTCAAACCTCGCTTTTTAATCAGGCTGCTCATAAGGCGGGATATGCCAAGAACCTAGCTGGTCGCCAAGCAAGGTTAATTGGCAAGGTAGACGGTCAACTCTGCTGGCGCTTACGTCAAATTCATAGGTGCGTAAAAACAGTACTTTCCCGCGGCTATTGCGTGCAAGCCATAACTTATTGCAAGCCACAGTTTCATCCAGCAATTGCAGATTAAACCGTGCTGCTAGCTCACGGCCTAATAAAATAGCGCGTTCACGCTTGCTCATGCTATCTAGCCAAAACCATGCTAGTGTAATTAATATTGCCAGTAGTGCCAGTTCCATGCTTTTGCTTTCCATGATAAAAATCGTATAACTAAAAGTATAGAGCACGTTATATAAAAGCAATGATTCTTTTAATATAATATTATTAATGTTGGTTGCAAGCTACATCAGCGGTTTATCGGCTATAGTGCTAGGTATTGATTAGGTTAAATAACAAGACAATGAGTTTAACGCGTGAAAAAGAAGCAATAAATGCTTATCTAAAACTTCTGCAAGTCAAGGGTGCAGATGCGGGTGTTTTGCACAAGCGTGCGTTGTTTTTAGATAAACTTGGCGCTTGTTTAGCAGATAAGCAACTTGATGGCGGCGAATATAGAGAAGCCATAGAGGTTGTGATGGAAACAATACCGGGCGATGACTGGCATGACTGTTTAACTACAGCGCGTGAATTTTATGCATTTTGGGTAAAGGATATTAAAGCCATTGCGGCATTTAACTTACATTCCGGTTTTGATATTCAACCTATCACTTGGAAGCCTGTGCCAACTTCACTCAAAGCTTTGTGGCAAAGTTTAGAGGTGGAGAAATTTGAAGCGTCTGAAAATTGGCCGTTAAAAGCTTATACGCAAGCATTGCGTCACGAAGGTGCTGAGCAAACGCTAGTGGATACACGCGTTAATCTTGCAAAAATCATATTGATACGTCTGCGTGATGCGCCGCATAAAGACCATAAATCCTACCGTACCGCTGTTGACCTGACCTTGCCGCTATTTAATATTAAACAAAACCGGCGCTTGTTCTTGGTTGTAGTGCGTGAGTTTTACCATTTTTGGACTGGTAATCCAGATGCAAGTAGCATGGTGCTTCAGGATGGCT
>JAZJZG010000007.1:0-991 GCA_040389995.1 Pseudomonadota bacterium
AACGACGATTAATCAGGTAAATACGATCATGTATGGTGGCTGCGAAACAGAAAAAATGCCTATATAAATCCAGCCACGTGGCAGGCCGCCCCAGTGCGCGCGGTAAATAATTCAGAGAGGCACGACGACTGTCAGGAGCAAACAATACAAAATAGGCTGCAATCAAATGCAATACCAAACGCGCTACACGACGGCCAAGTCGCAATGATATCCAGCTCATCATGCGCAGCATCAGCATATTACTGCGTTCCTGCCGCTTCCGCCAAGGTGCCAATGTTGAATGCGTGTTTTCGGTAGATTGTGCCATTAAGTTTTATGGCTTAACGCCATGCTACCCACAACGATTTGGCGGCTACCTGCAAGCACTGCAAAATTGATTGTGCCATTTGCCATTTGCTCATGCTCGATGACGACTGCCTCACCAGGCTTTAATGGGCTAAGAAATTTAACCGAGTTGATGAGCCATGCCGTTATAGCCAGCCCTGTATCGGTAGCCACAGCATGCATAACTTCGTCCAGCAACACTACCCCAGGTACGATAGGCGTATCTGGAAAGTGCCCGGCAAACGCAGGGTGATTAGCAGGGATATTTAGGCTAGTCTTTTTTTTCATGCGATATTTTCAGTCCCCGTGTTACAGCTTGAATTCTGTGTCATATAGTCTGCAATAAGCTGTTGCAGGGCTGCACGCGGTAATTTACCCGTGCTATTACGTGGTAGTGACTGCACAAATAATAATGGCCTGGGCAGAAAAACTGGATCTATACGCAAGCGCAATTCTGCAAGTACAGCAGCAGCCGTTAAGCTGGGAGCCACCACACACGCACTCAGGCGGGTAACGTGGTCGTGCGAAATCTCGTCCGGCATGAAAAAAGCACCGTCTATGACACCTTCGATAGCATTCAAATGATGGTTCAAGCTCGCTAATGAACTGCGTTTTCCAGCGATATTAATCAAATCCTGTGTGCGTCCATGCAATAAAAAATGACCAT
>JAZJZG010000007.1:1001-6000 GCA_040389995.1 Pseudomonadota bacterium
CAGCTACTTCTACGATGTCGTTGAGAGCTACTGCCGCTTCTACATGCCCACCCTCTACCCAAGTCTGCTCTCCACGCTGTGTCAATTGCACATTAGGTAATAACTGCCATTCTGCCGATTTTGTCGTGCGGCGCGTGGCAATCTGTCCGGTTTCGGTGCTGCCATATATTTCCAGCAATGGCACTTTAAGATTGGCTTCAACCTTATGTGCCAGCGCGTTAGACAAAGGCGCCGTCGCTGATAGCACTAAAGCTAAATCCGGTACTTGCAGCCCTGCCTCTAGCAACAGCCGCAGGTGTAATGGCGTTGAAACTAAAATATGTGGCGCTGGTGCTTAAGCAATGGCACTGCAAATATCTGCCGGATAAAACGGTTGTGTGCTGCTCAATGCGTTGCCGCTTTGCAGTGGCAGCAATACAGTTGATTCAAAACCGTACATATGCTGCGGCGGGATAGTGCCAACTATGCTGTAACGAGCACCAGCCAGTAAGCCAAGTCTAGCCGCCTGAGCCTGCACATTACGCACTAAAGAGCCCCAACGCTTGGCGTGTGGGATAGGTGAACCTGTTGAGCCTGAGGTAAATACCAGCGCCACAAGCTGTTGCACGTCAATTTCCGGTATCGCGTTCCTTGCAACATGACAATCATCAGCTTGATGGGCAGGCATCACTGGGTAACGCAACTGTGGTAAGGCAATGTCACAATCGTCACTGTCATGCAGGCAAAAAACATCAGCAGAAAATGCCTGTAATTGCTGCACCATTTCTGGTGTGTGTGTTGGTGGTAACAGGCTTACCTTATTGCTGATAATAGCTGCAGCCAAGGCAACGGTAAAATGATAACGATCACGACATACATTCAATACGTGCTTATTAGGCGGCAATAAAGCAACTAAACACTCGACATCAGCCAGGAATCTTTCGACAGAAATAGCCGTGCCATTACGCCATGCGGCTATTTCATCAAGGGCATTATGTGTGAGTAAAGGCAAGGTTTGCATGAAAATAAAGCTCAAGACTTAAACACATACTGACTTAACGAGCGCGTGCAGCACTATTCAAGTACGCTCTCACCGCATCCAGTATACGTCCAGTCGGTAAACCAGTAAGCACGCGGCGGCGCACCATAAATTCCGCTAGAAACATTAGTCCTACAAGCGGTAGTGTAAGAAAATTCACAAAGACTGACCAAGTTGCTAACGGCGCCAGAAAAAACAATACGCTTGAAATAATGATGATAATCGCGAAAAACATGACCCAAGCTACAGTTACTTGGCGAGCGTAATGTGCATGCGCTAATGTTAAGGCCTCTCCGCCATTGATTATTTCGGCAAAATGTACACACAAAGGCTTACGGCCTTTTTGCAGCGTTCGACCAAAAGTGAGTAATAACATCAACATAAGGCCACTATCCTGCAGCCAGAACATATAGTCTGTGTGCTGCCTAACAAATGGCCAAACCAGCCAACCGACTATGCAACTGGCCACTAGCAAGCTTATACCTGCAGCCCGTGAATCCGTCTGCCAAGCATAGCTAACCATTAGTAAACATAAAGGCGCTAACGCCAATATTGCCGCAAGCACACTCGCTTGACCTGAGACATTCACATGATGCACTAGCACTGCATAGGTCACCAGCACCAAGACTATGCCTATACCACGTGCAATTCCGATGGCTTTAGACATGCTGCATGATTGAGGCGTTATTTTGTTTTGTGCGTGGCAACATAATCTGCCAAATTACGTAAAGAACTAAAGATACGGTGATTATCTTCATTATCCGATTTTAGCTGCAAGCCGTAACGTTTAGAAACAACCAGGGCAACCTCAAGTATATCAATAGAGTCCAAGCCTAAGCCATCACCGTAAAGCGGCGCATCAGGCTCAATTTCAGCGGCAACGACATCAAGATTTAATGCCTCTACTAGCAATTGGGCAATTTCAAGTTGCAATGTTGGATTATTTTCTACCATGGTTGTCTTTTAGAATATGGTGGTCTTTTAGAATGTAGGGCTAATCTATATAGATGAATTATTGAATAACAGATACAACAAGCATATATAGTTAACTTATAAATTACGTTAGATATTTACATTGTGTCAGTCGCCAGTGTTTTCAACCATCAATTAATACTGGCGGAAGAGGCGGGATTCGAACCCGCGTTAGGCTATTAGCCTAAACACGCTTTCCAGGCGTGCGACTTAAACCGCTCATCCACTCTTCCGAAATGGGGTTTCAGAATACGGTCATTCTGAAAACGAGCGAATTATAGTACATATTAGGTAGCATGTCGCGGCTGATGACCTCATATTCATCCGCTTGCGTAGAACTTTCTTAAGGCCTTTTTATTTATTGGCTGTTACTGATGGCCGAGTAAAACATAGGTGTCCACAATACCTTTGCCTTTAATTTCAACACTGGCTTTTTCTGAAAAAACATAAGCATGCCGAAGAGCGGACTGCGTTTCCTGCGTGACCTGAATGCTGTTAGATGCGCAAATATGCTCCATACGGCTCGCCAGGTTCACGGTATCGCCCCATAAGTCATAACTGAATTTAGCACTGCCAATGACCCCAGCGACTACAGGGCCGGTATTGATGCCGATACGCATTTGTAAATCCAAGCCGGTTTTAATAGCGACTTCTTTTAACGCCGTATGCATCTCTAGTGCCATGCCAGCGATACGATGCGCATGATCCTGACAAAGCACTGGCGCACCAGAAATAGCCATATAGGCATCGCCTATCGTCTTGATTTTTTCTACCTGATACTTTTCTGCGAGTTGATCGAACCTCAAAAACACTTGCGACAAAAAATCAATCAACTGCGTTGGCGGCATTTTTTCAGATATTTGTGTGAAATTGGCTAAATCGGCAAACATCACCGTCACTGATTCGTAGGAATCTGCAATCCGCATGTCATTTTCTTTAAGCCGCTCAGCAATGACTGCCGGCAGAATATTCAGCAACAGTTTGTCTGATCTAGCCTGCTCTATCTCTAACGAGGCCATAACGCGTTCTTTTTGCGCCTGGAAAAAACGTAACACACCATATAGTATCGCTGCAGTACCAGTAATATTCATTAAGAAAAAAGTGTCTTTTACACCACTAGGAATAGGCATGGCATTGCCGGCAAAATATGGATTCAGCTTCCATGACACAAAAGCCAATCCGACAAATAGTAAAAACCAGGGTGTTGACTGGCGTGTACCCAATATCATCAAGGCTCCCACAGGCGATAAAATCGCCCAGATGGCCACACCACTTGAAGCGGCAAAGCCACCAATCGCCCACTGCATAAAGAATGGCATTACGAGCAACATCGCCAACTGGGTAAAGGTCGCATATTCAAATCGTTTATAACGATAAAAGATAAAAAGACTAACGTAGGAAATAACTAAGTAGAAGTAAGGAACGGCCGCCATTACCGCATAGCCTTCGCCTAAATTCGATAAAGTGAATATCCAGAAAATACACACTAAAGTTTCTGTCAGCACCAGCAAAGATAAGATAGATTTACCTAGTACTGCAGGCGATGGGCTGGCAAACTTACTCCAAAAATCGCGCGTTAATATCGTCGAAAATTCTAAATTTTGTGGCATATCATGCGTAGGCGTATTCATCATAAATATTTACTTACATCACTATAACGCAAAATTAATACTAACAAAAATAATGCTATCCGGGATAATTTCCCCTGCTTGTCATTCAGGTATAGACTCTTAACTTCATTACTTAATATTGTATAAAATACAATTGCATACAATTTATTTTATAAGTGAAAAATGCTAGTAAGATTGTAGTCCTATTAACCACTTAACGTAGGGAATTCATACCATGGTTACAGCATCACAAACTTTGCGTGACATTACCGGCATGGGACACAATGCCGCAAGCCTGAAAGATTCTGCGCTTATTCTGATTGATATACAAAACACTTATCGTCGCGGCGTCATGCAACTGACAAACGTTGAACCTGCAATTTTAGAGGCTCAAAAATTATTGAAAATGGCACGCGCCCTTAAAGTGCCGGTGATTCATATCCAGCATGATGCAGGCGCAGGCTCACCTTACGACGTCACTGCAGATATCGGTGCTATTGCCGCCGAAGTTGCACCGATTGCTGGCGAAACAGTCATCACTAAAAACTATCCCAACGCGTTCGTGCAAACCACCTTAGATGCTGAACTTAAAGCATTAGGTATACAAAACATTGTACTAGCTGGCTTTATGACACATATGTGTGTTAATTCCACAGCGCATGGCGGCTTTAATTTGGGCTATGCACCCACTATTGTCGCCAGTGCGACCGCTAGCAGACCACTTATGAGCGCAAATGGCAAAGTGTTAAGTGCAGAGGAAGTGCATCTCGGCGCATTAGCCGCAACTCGCGATCTATATGCGGTGGTGGTAGATGACATCGATGGGTTAAAAACAGCCTAAAAAGCTATCTTATATAAAATAACTTTTCATTAAAATAAATCTTAAATTGATACGTTTTAGACTTGATTTGCATACGTCTAAGGTTTATTGTTTAATATGGACTTGGCCCTGCAACCCTATTATTTACAGGGGATTCAGAGGATTTAAGTTAGTTTTACATATAAGAGAAACAGTGACAAAGTAATGCGGGTTTGCAGTTAGATACACTACATAATCAATAGTAATACTGGAGGAGTTAGCATGAGTTTAGATCTACTAAAAGGCCTTGGCGTAAAAATCCCTTACAAAGCCAAATACGATAACTTTATCGGTGGCAAATGGGTTGCGCCTGTAAAAGGTGAGTATTTTGACGTCATTACGCCAATTACAGGTAAGCCTTACACAAAAGCCGCTCGTTCTAGTGCAGAAGACATTGAACTAGCGTTAGATGCGGCACATGCCGCTGCGGACAAATGGGGCCGTACCGCGCCTGGCGCACGCGCGAATATGCTGCTTAAAATCGCTGATCGTCTGGAAGCTAACCTAGAATTATTAGCTACCGCAGAAACCGTTGATAAC
>JAZJZG010000008.1:0-4963 GCA_040389995.1 Pseudomonadota bacterium
ATATTGCCAAATCGAAGCGACTATTTTGCCAGAACCTTTGATTTTGACATCATCTGCTTTTGCCGGCTCACCAAATTGCGCGATAATTTTGCTTTTATCAAAACCGTTGATTGCCGCTACAAAATCTCTTTCACCAGTAGGGATTTCAGTGATATTGCTGGGGGTATCATCTGCAATTGCATAGCTTGCAGTGAGGGGATTTATCAGCAGCAGCCCAATTAAAGCGATATGTTTCATGATCTACCCTCAATAACAAGCAGTTATCTATAAATGACCAGTTTAATACTAGGTATTTCTTAAGACATCAAGATAACGCAAATTAGAAGTCAGTAACCAAAGGTTTACTTATGGATATATTAGGCCTAGTGTGTAGACGATTGGTATTTTTCGCTATAGCTTAGACTGACTCTACTGTTTTAGGTAAAACTTCCACCATAATGGTATACAGGCGGCGGCTATCGGCGCGCAGCACCTTGAAACGTAAGCCACTGAAAATAATTTCATCGTTGCGCTTAGGCAGGTGGCCAAATTGATGCACCACTAAGCCGCCAATCGTTGAAAATTCTTCATCACTTAATCTGCTGCCGATCACTTCATTAAAATCTGCGATCTCGGTCAGTGCTTTTACGCGATATTCACCGTCAGCATTTTGAATAATATTATCTTCGTCTTCGTCATAATCGTATTCATCTTCAATATCGCCGACAATTTGTTCAAGCACGTCTTCAATGGTTACCATACCCGCCACACCGCCATACTCATCGACCACAATGGCAATATGGTTGCGGTTACTGCGAAACTCTTTTAGCAAGACATTCAATCGTTTAGCTTCTGGGATAAATACTGCGGGGCGCAGCATATCGCGCACTTCAAAATCTTCCCCCGCGTAATAACGTAGTAAATCTTTGGCAAGCAAAATGCCGATCACATCATTTTTGTTGTCTTCAATAACAGGAAAGCGCGAGTGTGCAGTTTCGACGACGTGGGGAATAAAGATTTCAGGCGGGTCGGTGATGTCGATGACATCCATTTGAGAGCGCGGAATCATGATGTCGCGCACTTGCATCTCGCTTACCTGCAGCACGCCTTCTATCATGGCGAGTGAATCTGCATCCATCAAGCTGTTTTCATAAGCGCCGTGCAAGAGCTCAACGAGCTGTTCGCGATCTTCAGGTTCACGCAATAAAAAATTGCTTAAACGTTCTAATAAGCTGGGTTTGTTACTTAACTTTTCCGAGTCGGAAGCCATTGAAAGGCGCCCTATATAATGAGATAGGGTGAAGCATACCCTAATTTGGTGACAATTGCAGTCTCCAAACCCTCCATGAGCTCAGCTTGTGCGTCTGTTTCGTGGTCATAACCATGCAAATGTAAAATGCCATGTACCGTTAAATGCGCATAATGCGCTTCAAGTGACTTGTGCTGTGCTTTTGCCTCGGCTTCGACTAGCGGTGCGCATAATACGATGTCGCCCATTAAATGAGGCTCTTCCGCCAAAGGGAAAGTCAGCACATTGGTGGCGTAATCTTTACCTCGGTAGCTGTTATTCAACGCGCGCGCTTCGGGCTCGTCTACGATGCGAATCGTCACTTCAGTATCAATGCGTAATCCAGCTTTCGCCCATTTCCGGAATTGCGCTGATTTGGGTAAATGTGCGGATTGGCTAGCATACTGAAGGCTCAATTGAATTTTAGGCATGTTTATTATCTTGATTCTTGAGTTCGTAATCTTCATAGGCATTCACAATTTTCTGCACCAGTGGATGACGCACGACATCTGCTGATAAGAAATGCGTCATGGCGATGCCTTTGATGTCTTTTAAGACTTTCTGTGCTTCTACTAAACCACTTTTTTGGTGACGTTGCAGATCGATCTGCGTGACATCGCCAGTGATTACCGCTTTGGTGCCAAAGCCGATGCGGGTTAAAAACATTTTCATCTGTTCGGGCGTAGTGTTTTGTGCTTCGTCTAAAATTATAAAGCTTTGATTCAGGGTGCGGCCACGCATGTAGGCGAGCGGGGCGACTTCAATTGCACCGCGCTCAAACATTTTATTCACTGTGTCGTAACCTGCCAGATCATACAGCGCATCGTATAGCGGGCGTAAATAGGGATCTACCTTTTGGTTTAAATCGCCAGGTAAAAAGCCTAGTCGTTCGCCTGCTTCTACCGCCGGGCGTACCAGTACAATCCGCTTTACCCGGTCGCGGGTCATCGCATCCACCGCGCTGGCAACCGCTAAATAAGTCTTGCCGGTACCGGCAGGGCCAATGCCAAAGGTAACGTCATGATCCTGAATCTGTTGCAGATACGCGATTTGCCGCGGTGTACGCCCATGCAGTTCCGTACGGCGCGTCATGAGTGCTGGGGCATTAGATGAAGCGATATCTTCAGGCTTAAGTTTATCTATTTCTACCAAACCGAGTTGAATCTCTTCAAGTCCGATAGGATTTTTGGCGCGCGCATAAAAATTCTCAAGGATTTTTACCGCTAAACGCATGTTGCGCGTATCACCCCTTAGCCTGATGTGCGCGCCACGCCTTGCGATGCTCACATCTAGCGCGTCTTCAATCTGCTTGATATTCTCATCCAGCGCACCGCAGAGGTTGGCTAAGCGAATATTGTCTTCAGGGCTTAATGTGATTTCCATTTTACTTATACATTTACCAATTAAATTTCTAGCATTTATTGCTAACGATTTCACCTCGTAAACGACGCGGATTAGAAATATCAGTAATCCGCACGTTTACAAAACAGCCAATTAAAGCTGCTTCACCAACAATATCTACGATACGGTTGTTATCGGTTTTCCCTGCGAGCTCGGTAACATTTTTCCATGAAGCACTTTCAATCAATATCCGTTGCACCGTACCAAGCATGGCTTCACTGATCTGCTTGCCTTGCGCATCATTGATGGCCTGTAGCCTGGCTAAGCGTGCTAATTTTACTTCTTGTGAGGTACTATCGCTCAAATACGAGGCCGGCGTACCTGGTCGTGGGCTGTATAAAAAGCTGAAACTGTAATCAAAACCTACGTCCTGCATGAGTTTTGCCGTGGCTTCAAACTCTGCCTCGGATTCACCGGGAAAGCCGATGATGAAATCTGAAGTGAAAGTGAGGTTGGGATTAGCCGTGCGTAGTTTACGAATGGTGGATTTATATTGCAGCGCCGTATAATTGCGCTTCATCGCCATCAACACGCGGTCAGCACCAGCTTGCACAGGCAAATGTAGCTGCACGGCTAATTTGGGGATGTTGGCAAAACAATCAATCAATCGTTGATTCATTTCATTCGGATGGCTAGTGGTGAAGCGTATACGTTCAATCTGCGGGATTTCAGCGATGTATTCAACCAGCATGGCTAAATCCGCCTCTATATCTTCATATTCTGTTCGATAAGCATTCACATTCTGACCAAGTAAAGTGATCTCTTTCACGCCTTGCTCTGCTAACTGTACCGCCTCAGTCAATATCGCTTCAAATGGCCGCGAGACTTCTTCACCGCGCGTATAAGGTACTACGCAAAAACTACAGTATTTACTGCAACCTTCCATAATGCTTAAAAATGCACTGGCGCCTTCCACACGTGGCGGTGGTAAATGGTCGAATTTCTCGATTTCCGGGAAACTGATATCCACTTGCGATAAGCCACTCACTTGGCTATTTTTAATCATGCTGGGCAGGCGATGTAAGGTTTGCGGGCCAAATACCACGTCAACGTATGGTGCACGTTTGATGATATTGTCGCCTTCCTGACTTGCCACACAACCGCCGACGCCAATCACTAAATTGGGATTGGCTTTTTTTAGCGGGATAAAACGTCCAAGGTGGCTAAATACTTTTTCCTCAGCTTTTTCACGCACCGAACAGGTGTTGAGTAAGATCACATCAGCATCTTCTGGCGTGAGCGTTTCCACCATGCCCTCAGCCATTGCCAGCATATCGGCCATGCGTGAAGAGTCGTATTCATTCATTTGGCAGCCAAAAGTTTTGATAAATACTTTTTTAGGGCTGGCACTTTCCGGCAAAGCTGGCGTTTCTTCCAGTTTTGTTTCCAGGGAATCTAAGTTTTCTATAGTTGAATTCAAGGTGTTGCTGCAATTTTACAAAGCATAATTTTAGCGCATTTGGCAGGCACAAGGTAAAATAGGCTTAAATCAATATGCAATAAGCTGACACGACACATGCAAGCACTTCCCATTTTCATGAATATTACCAACCGCTTATGTGTCGTCATCGGCGGCGGCGAGGTCGCTGCACGTAAGGTGGCCATGCTATTAAAGGCTAATGCCGCGATTACGCTGTATTCACCAGCGCTATGCGACGAATTGCAGGGTTTAGCTAATGCTAAAAATATTCACTATATCAATGCTCACTTTGAGGCTGCCCAGCTAACAGGCGCATGTATAGTGATTGCCGCGACCGATGATGCGGCGGTTAATAGCGCGGTTTCTGTCGCTGCAAAAGCCCAGAATATTCCGGTAAACGTGGTTGATGCCCCCAGTTTGTGTACGTTTACCATGGGTTCGATTATTGAACGCAGTCCTGTAGTGATTGCGATTTCAAGTGAGGGTAAGGCGCCAGTATTAGCCCGCTACATTCGTACCAAAATTGAAACCATGCTGCCAGCCAGCTATGGGCGTATTGCAACGATTGCCGGCGAGTTTCGTGAACAGGTAAAGGCGAGATTCTCTACTACTCAAGCCAGACGGCGCTTTTGGGAAGGAGTGTTGCAAGGCCCAATGGTGGAAAGGGTATTGTCTGGGCAGGAGCAGGCAGCCCGGGAATTGCTGCAGAATATATTGAATGATGCAGACAGCAGTTCGAATAAGGGTGAGGTGTTCTTGGTCGGCGGCGGCCCGGGTGACCCGGATTTATTGACGTTTCGCGCACTGCGTTTAATGCAGCAATGTGATGTATGCGTATACGATAAATTGGTCAGCCCAGAAGTAATGGAGCTGGT
>JAZJZG010000009.1:0-2524 GCA_040389995.1 Pseudomonadota bacterium
TCTAGTACCTTTAATCAGTGGTGATGCTGTACATGCAAACTATTTCCCACTAGCACCACTTGCCTACGATACAGCAGGCAATGTGATTGATGGAGTATGGGGAATCGCAGGTTGGAAGCTGATGGCTGGCGGCCTGTTTATTGCAGCATGGTCTACCTATGGATTTGAAACTGCAGTTTGTTACACACGTGAATTTAAAAACCCAAAAACAGATACATTTAAAGCGATTTTTTATTCAGGTTTACTATGTATCGCGGTCTTTACATTGGTGCCTATTGCGTTTCAAGGTCATTTAGGTTTAGGTCATCTTATTACACCAGCAGTAGTGGATGCAGCTGGCGTAGTAACTACACCAGCAGTTTATGATGGTATGTTAGCACCGGAAATTTACAGTGGTATGGGTGTGGCTGCAGCATTGGCTGAGATGGTTGGTGGTGGTGCTTTAATTGGTAATGTGATGGTGATTATGCTGGTACTTGCATTGTTGCTTTCTATCATGACTTCAATGGCAGGTTCATCACGTACACTATATCAAGCTTCAGTTGATGGCTGGTTACCAAGATACTTATCTCACGTGAATGACCATGGTGCGCCAACTAGGGCTATGTGGACAGATCTTTGCTTCAACTTGATTTTATTGTTGATGTCTGACTACGTGTTTATTCTTGCAGCGTCAAATGTTGGCTATATCATTTTCAACTTCCTTAACCTTAACTCTGGCTGGATCCACCGTATTGATCGTCCGAAATGGGATCGTCCTTACAAAGCACCTACTATCATTTTAGCTTTAGGCGGTATGCTTGGCTTTGTTAACTTAGCCATCATGGGTTTAGGCGCTGATGTATGGGGTGCAGGAACGCTAAAAGTAGGATTGATATTCGCATCATTGATTCTACCTGTGTTCATCTATCGTCATTATGTGCAAGACAAAGGTACTTTCCCTAAGCAAATGCTAGAAGATATGCATATTGCTAGCGATGAGCCTGGCGTATCTACACGAGCCGGTGTACTACCTTACCTAGCGTTAATTGCAGGTGTAGCTGTAGTTTGGTTCATGCATAGTTTGTAGCATGAATATAATGACTAGCAATATTTTGAGATCAGGAAGTAGTAATTGATCATCAAATAGCAGTAAAAATAAAACGAGCGAGAATTATAACTCTCGCTCGTTTTTATTTGTTTTGTACTGAGTAGTTAGCAGCACAGTAATACCTTAGTAGTAAGCCATGAGGAGAATTGTTTGGCTTTGTCCTCACGATGAGAATAACACATCAGCAAAACCTCTATAAACGACCATAAAGACTGGAGAATAATATGGCACGCGATCCAAAACATGACATTCTGTTTGAACCGATTCAAATAGGCCCTAAGACTTTACGTAATCGCTTTTATCAAGTTCCACACTGTATTGGTGCTGGTTCAGACAAACCTGGTTTCCAAGCAGCACATCGCTCAATGAAAGCAGAAGGCGGCTGGGCGGCAATGAATACTGAATACTGTTCTATCCACCCTGAGTCTGACGATACACACCGTCTATCTGCCCGTATTTGGGATGAAGGCGATGTACGTAATTTACGTGCCATGACTGATGAAGTACATAAATATGGCGCTTTAGCTGGCGTAGAACTATGGTACGGCGGTGCACATGCACCTAATATGGAGTCTCGTGCTACTGCACGCGGTCCTAGTCAATATGCATCAGAATTTGAAACGCTGAGCTATTGTAAAGAGATGGATTTAAGCGACATCGCACAAGTGCAACAATACTATGTGGATGCTGCTAAACGTTCACGTGATGCTGGCTTCGACATCGTTTATGTTTATGGCGCGCACTCATATCTGCCATTGCAATTCCTTAACCCATACTACAATAAACGTACTGATAAATACGGTGGTTCATTAGAGAACCGTGCCCGTTTCTGGCTGGAAACGCTAGAAAAAGTGAAGCATGCAGTTGGCGGCGAATGCGCCATTGCTACCCGTTTCGCAGTTGATACCGTGTATGGTCCAGGCCAGATTGAGGTTGAAGTAGACGGCATGAAGTTCATTGAACTGGCTGATCCGTTACTAGACTTGTGGGATGTGGACGTCGGAGATATTGCCGAGTGGGGTGAAGATGCAGGTCCATCACGCTTCTACCAACAAGGTCACCAAGTGCCTTGGACTAAGTTTGTTAAACAGGTTTCTAAAAAGCCAGTGTTAGGTGTTGGCCGCTATACAGACCCGGAAAAAATGACTGAAATCGTCACTAAAGGCTATGCTGATATTATCGGTTGTGCTCGTCCTTCAATTGCAGATCCATTCTTGCCTAAAAAGATTGAAGAAGGTCGTTACGACGATATTCGCGTATGTATTGGCTGTAACGTTTGTATCTCTCGCTGGGAAATCGGTGGCCCTCCAATGATCTGTACGCAAAATGCGACCGCAGGTGAAGAGTATCGCCGCGGCTGGCATCCAGAGAAGTTCCCTAAAACTAAATCAAAAGATTCAGTTTTAGTGGTAGGTGCAGGTCCATCTGGTTCTG
>JAZJZG010000010.1:0-236 GCA_040389995.1 Pseudomonadota bacterium
GACCACTAGCCTTGAGTTTGTCAACCATACCGCTTAAGCCGCCGTGTTGATTAAACATCTCCATGGCTACTTGCCCCATATTGCCTTGGTCGCCACCCAATTTGCCCATCACTGCACCAGCTACATCATCAAATAAACCCATTTTGACCTCCAGATTATGAAAATATCCACTTCATCAGATTAGTGCAACATATGACTATTTACAAGCATCTGTAACGCAAATTTACAAGGTTTTA
>JAZJZG010000010.1:246-14246 GCA_040389995.1 Pseudomonadota bacterium
CGAGCTGCGAGTGCCGAACCTTGCTCTCTATCGCTTTCTTCTTTATCAGGATTCCAGTTACCCGTGCGAACACGCTGAATAAGTTCAGGACTCACGCGATAGCCCTCGATGGAAAGAGAGTTGTAAGCATCTGTAACGTAAATTTACAAGGTTTTAATGATTCGCCGTGTGGTCAATTGTTTGCATTTTTATAATAGCGTAAATACAGCAGTTCGCCACATAAGAGCAGTTTTTTAATTAGATTTATAGCGCTTCAGTCAGGTAATATTTAGTTTTTACTTTATAGAATCCCCAAACTTATAACATAACCAAGCTTAAAATTTTTCCTCTGGTCTTAAGTAGCGCCACTGACCGACAGGCAACTTACCTAAGTTGATACTGCCGATTCTAACGCGTTTTAAGCCTACTACATGCAAGCCTACCATTTCACACATGCGGCGAATCTGGCGCTTTTTACCTTCACGTAGTGCAAACCGTAGCTGATCTTCATTTTGCCAGCTTACTTTAGCCGGTTTAAGTTTTTCGCCATCCAGACTCAGCCCAAAGTTCAGCAGTTTTAAGTTGGCTTCGGTTAAATTGCCTTCAACACGCACTAGGTACTCTTTTTCTACATTAGAGTCTTCACCAATCAGATGTCGTGCAATGCGGCCGTCCTGAGTAAGTACTAACATACCGGTGGAGTCAATATCTAAACGACCAGCAGGCGCGAGGCCATGCAAAAATCCGCGCTGAAACTCTTTGGGGTGATGGGTATGCAATGTTGGGTCATCTTGCCATTGATTGTCTGGATGCACCAAAACAATCGCGGGCTGGTAACCATCTTCTGCTTGTCCACTCACATAACCCACAGGTTTATGCAAAATAATCGTCACAGTTTCAGCCTGCACTTCTTGCGCATAACTGCTGATAATGATTTCTGCGTCCGGCTGAATACGCGTGCCTAATGTGTCAATAATCACACCATCCACTTTTACCCAACCGTTCACTATCCATTCGTCGGCTTCACGACGTGAACAGATGCCACGCTCGGCCATGACCTTGGAAAGGCGCGGCGATTCTAAATTTACCGGTGAAGACTTGTAAGCGGCTTTTGCGGCAGCGCCGTATTGAGGTGTAGAAATTGCATCATAACCATCACGCACTTTGCCGCCTCGGCGTGGTGCTTGGCGATATTGTGGCTCGTCCTTACTGGCTTTTTGTGAGGTGCGAGTATCAATACCCGCTGGTCTAGCTTGCCGTTCAGATGAGCGTTCTGTGTGCTCATCGTTATGCAGTTGGCCATCGTAACGGTGATTACGTTGCCCAGTTTTATGCGCTGGATTCGGGGTAGCGCTAGGCATAGGTTCTTGCTTGGTTGGTTGCGTTTCTTTTTTTTGCGGCGCTACAGTACGGTCGCGCTTTGTAGCGTCCGTGCGACGCACAGGTGCTTTAGAGGCTTTAATAAGCACATGGTCTGGTTTTTTGTTTAGTTTAATCGTAGTCAAAATAGTGTGTATTCATTTAATTTATAAGGCTATTTTAACAAAATAAACCCATATATTATTAATTATTAAGGGCATTAGATTGTATGCTTTAAAGTTGTGTTGTTTTAGACTTTATTATTTAGGTTTCAAGTGCTTAAAAATAAAAAAGCAGGCGCTAGGCCTGCTTTTAATATCACTAAATTTAGCAGTTAGACTTTCTGATAAACTTCGCTACCTTTTTTCACGAACTCAATGGCTTTTTCCTGCATGCCTTTGGTGAGTGCTTCTTTTTCATCTACGCCTAATTTATCGGCATAGTCACGTACATCCTGTGTGATTTTCATCGAGCAGAAGTGCGGGCCACACATAGAGCAAAAGTGCGCTTGTTTTGCGCCTTCCTGTGGCAATGTTTCATCGTGGAATTCTTTGGCTTTTTCTGGGTCTAGGCCAAGGTTGAATTGATCATCCCAACGGAATTCGAAACGCGCTTTTGACAAGGCATTGTCGCGAATCTGCGCGCCAGGGTGGCCTTTAGCCAAGTCAGCCGCATGCGCGGCGATTTTGTAAGTGATGATACCTACGCGTACATCTTCTTTATCTGGCAGGCCTAAATGTTCTTTCGGTGTTACGTAACATAACATGGCACAGCCATACCAGCCAATCATGGCGGCACCGATACCTGAGGTAATATGGTCATAGCCTGGTGCGATGTCAGTGGTCAGAGGCCCTAATGTATAGAACGGGGCTTCACCGCAATGTTCAAGCTGCAGTTCCATATTTTCTTTGATGAGATGCATAGGTACGTGGCCAGGGCCTTCGATCATGCATTGCACGTCGTGCTTCCAAGCGATTTGCGTTAATTCACCCAATGTTTTCAATTCGGCAAATTGTGCTTCATCGTTCGCATCGTAAATCGAACCTGGGCGTAAGCCATCGCCTAAGCTGAATGAAACGTCATAGGCTTTCATGATTTCGCAGATGTCTTCAAAATGCTCATACAAGAACGATTCTTTATGGTGTGCTAAACACCATTTAGCCATGATGGAGCCGCCACGTGACACGATACCGGTCATGCGTTTTGCCGTCATCGGGATATAGGCCAAGCGCACACCTGCGTGAATCGTGAAATAATCCACACCCTGCTCTGCTTGCTCGATCAAAGTATCGCGGAAGATTTCCCATGTTAAATCTTCCGCCTTGCCGTCTACTTTTTCCAAGGCTTGGTAGATAGGCACGGTGCCAATTGGCACTGGCGAATTGCGGATAATCCACTCGCGGGTTTCGTGGATGTTTTTACCTGTAGATAAATCCATCACAGTATCGCCACCCCAACGTGTGCCCCATACCATTTTTTCAACTTCTTCTGAAATTGAAGAGCCTAATGCAGAGTTACCAATGTTGGCGTTGATTTTCACCAGAAAATTACGGCCAATAATCATAGGCTCAATTTCTGGGTGATTGATATTTAAAGGAATAATCGCACGGCCAAGCGCTACTTCGCTACGTACAAATTCAGGTGTGATGGTTTGCGGGATACTGGCACCAAAATCATGACCTTTATGTTGTTTTTGCAGCAGCTCGCTCATGTTCTCGCGGCGTTGATTCTCGCGAATGGCAATGTATTCCATCTCCGGCGTGATAATACCTTTGCGCGCGTAGTGCATCTGGCTCACGTTCATGCCGGCTTTGGCACGGCGTGGTAAGCGCAGTAAGTTAAAGCGCATTTCTGCAAGTGCCGGATCAGTTTTACGTTGATGGCCAAACTCTGAGCTAGGGCCATCCAGTTGCTCTGTATCGTTGCGCTCTGCAATCCAGCCAGCACGTAAGGCCGGCAAGCCATTACGAATATCAATGCTGATATTGGGGTCAGTGTATGGCCCGCTGGTGTCGTACACCATGACCGGTGGATTTTTCTCTGCGCCGAACATTGAAGGCGTGTCGCTGAGTGAAATCTCACGGAATGGTACCTGGATATCCGGGCGTGAACCTTCTACATAAACCTTACGTGAGTTAGCAAAAGGTTGTTTGGTGGCAGGGTCAATCTCAGCCGTTTCACTCACGAATTTTGTGAGATTTTTCTGCAGATTTTTATCGGTGGCGTTCATGGTGCTCCTTCAAGCAATAATGTAATGAGCACTTAAGTGTTTTTACAATATTCTTTTAAATAGTAATGATTGTAAAAAATTGTTAAATGCTATGTATATTTTGATTTGCAGGAAAGCGTCAAGATGCTTTCCTACGGCGGCATTACCCGCATCAGGTTCAAAGGGTGATTCTCACTATTTAGCGGTGTAATCCAATAAATAGACCCCTAGCAATGCACGAAAATTACGCTAAAATGACAATAAAAGCAAGTGCTTATCGATGATAGGCTGCATATCGTGCTTGTTAAGATTCACAACCACAAGTACATGGTTGTGATTTGTTGTCGCTTGACGATTATTGGTGGCTATATATAAAATAAGCTAACTATAAGTTTTATTGAGTGTTTTTAGTTTTTTTAAGTTTTGCCTAGTATTTTTGTTAAACTAGGCAAAGTTATTAAAATTTCTGATTGGTAAATTGATGGCCTTAATTATTTATCTGCTCTACTATGCGGTTGCGATAATCACACTCTTTTTCCATTTCACTGGACAGTTGGAGCGTTGGGGAATGGAGTGGCTGGTATTAGTGCTAGCGGTGACGGTGTTTCCCGTAGTGCTGTATTTATAGTATTGCTTTATATATTTAGATTGCGTAATCTAATTTCACTTACGTCAAGATGTTCGCGTAAAGATGCTCGATTCAAGTGTTAATTGACTTCCCTGACGATTTTTTCACAGCTAGCATATGCGTTGTTTACCCCGCTACTAAACTTACAAAAATGCAATAAAACTGCATAGAATATACGTAACCAATCCTTTTGAGAAACCTACATTTATCTTCAGAGCAGCAGCGATTTTGGTTGCTACACCTGATATTACCTTTACTGTGCGCTATATTGATGGCGTTCTTATATCCGCACACAGGGTTGGATGCTCGGTTGATACAGCCTTTTTACGATACTCATTCGCTAGTTTTCCCGTTGAAAGATGATGGTTTTCTTGAGAATGTAATGCATCAGGGACTTAAAAATCTGATGGCTGGCATTAGTCTCATCGTGCTTGGCTTGTGGTTATGTGGACTAAAAATCTGGACAGGTTCTAGTCGGAATAAAACCGCATGGATATACACTTATCACCGTCAGTTTTTATGGGTGTTTGTGGCGATGGTGCTGGCAACAGGCACGATTTCAGTACTCAAGCATTTTAGCATTCACGCTTGCCCGTGGAGTTTGTCGATATACGGCGGCACGCAGCCATTAATCCCGCTGTTTGGTAGTTTGCCGGCAGGTGCTGTAGCCGGACATTGTTTCCCAGGGGGGCATGCTAGTGGTGGATTTGCGCTGATGGCCTTTTATTTCGGCTTTAGAGATACCTTGCCTAAATTTGCAAAAATCGGGCTGGTAATCGGACTGGTAATCGGGCTGGTCATGGGCTATGCGCAAATGATGCGTGGTGCACATTTTATGTCGCATAATTTATGGACTGCTTATATCGTGTGGATGGTATTGCTAGCACAATATCTGATCTGGCAGCCTATGCGCATTGATGTCCGGGATTTGGCTAAGCAAAATGTGTAAGAATATTGTCAGATTAATGTGTTAAATTGCTCTATTGCTATACCTTCTATATTGATACGGTTTAATTAAATGACTAAGTTTATGGACAATACTGCTTCAAATTCTAACCGTTATAAAGTGCCATTTTTTATCTTTATTGCGGCTCTCTCGCTCACGATCTGGCTGCTATTGCGTTTAGTGCTGTGGGTAGATGTGGGTGTGAGCCAAATGTCATTGGGTCAAGCCGTTAAAGCAGTTGGCGTAGGTTTGTGGTTTGACTTGAACGAGCTATGCTATTTATTAGTACCATTTTTGCTGTTATCTTTATTTCTACCTAATAGCTGGCGTACTAAATCCTGGGTAAATAAAGCGCGCTGGGTATTGGCGTTTTTAGTGACGTTTGGCCTGTTGTTTGGTGCGGTTTCTGAGTTTATTTTTTGGCAGGAATTTACCACGCGCTTTAATTTTATTGCGGTAGATTACTTGATTTACACCAGCGAAGTCATCGGTAATATTCGTGAGTCCTACCCGGTGCCATTAATATTACTAGGTATCGCGTTAGTGGCACTGGCGATTTTATTGGTGTTGCAAAAGTTCGTCAGCTTTAAGATAACCCATCAATCTCTCAAAAAGAAAATCAGCATAATTATTGCGATTGTCGTGTTACCCGTGTTGAGTTTTCAATTGGCTAATGTAGACCAAATGGAATTTAGCAAAAATGCTTATGCCAATGAGCTGGGAGGTAATGGGCTATTTAGCTTTTCTGCGGCCGCACGTCGTAATGAGCTTGATTATGATAAGTTCTACAAAACCATACCGCAAGCGCTCGCATTGACTACGCTGGAGTCTGTGGGCACAAATCGCAAACCAACTATTACGCCTGCTGTAGCTGAAGTTGCAGATGCGGCGCAGGCAAAAGCCGCGTTAGGGCCATTTACACGCCGTCCGAAAAACGTGGTGCTGATTTCGGTAGAAAGTTTGTCTGCCGAATATCTGGGCACCTATGGTAATAAGGAAAACTTAACGCCTTATCTAGATAAGCTGGCTAATGAAAGTTTGGTCTTTGATAAGTTTTTTGCTACAGGCACCCGTACTGTACGCGGTTTAGATGCGCTATCTATAGCGATTCCACCTATTCCAGGTCAAGCGATTGTACATAGACCGAACAATGCCCATTTGGCGGGTATCAGTGATTTTTTGCGTACAAAAAATTATGAAACCTACTTTATCTATGGTGGTTATGGCGTGTTTGATAATATGAACAACTACTTTAGAGCGAATGATTATAAGGTAGTCGACCGTACAGATTTTGACGCAAAAAGCATACAGACTGAAAATGTATGGGGGGTGGATGACGAAAGTTTGTTTAACAACTCCATCAAGATCTTCGATGAAGATACTGCGAAATCGAACAAGCCATTTTTCGCGCATATCATGACTACCAGTAATCACCGGCCATATACTTTCCCGGCCGGTAAAATTGATTTGCCACAGGGTAAGCGCGAGGGTGCGGTGAAATATACCGATTATGCGATTGGTAAGTTTATTGAAAACGCTAAATCCAAACCATGGTTTAAGGACACCGTGTTTGTCATCGTTGCGGATCACTGTGCGTCAGTGGCCGGTAAAACTAAATTGCCGGTGAATAAATATCATATTCCGTTATTTATCTACGCGCCAGATATGTTGCCTGCAGGCCATTACAGCCGCATTGCCAGCCAGATTGATATTGTGCCGACCTTGCTGGATGTGCTGGGTATAAATGGCGCGGATCATTTTTACGGACAATCTATGTTTGCCGCTGCGGCAGAGAATAAGCCTGAGCGTGCATTCATCAGCAACTATCAATCGCTAGGCTATTACAAAAACGATACTTTGATTGTGTTGTCACCCAAGCAAAAAGTAGAGGCTTATAGTATTGATCCGCTAAGCTTCGATGCAACACCTGTGCACATGAATGAGCAATTGCTAAACGAAGCGATTGCTTACTATCAAACGACAAGTCGGGCTTATAAAAATGGCGAGTTAAAGCAGGCTGGCAATTAAATTACGGGGTAGGTAATAAGTGCGGTATCAGTTGATATTCAACCACTTACTTGATTGCTGCCAGCAGATTTCACGGTCGGAAAATTATAGCGATACGTTCAAGTCCTAGCATTGCCAGTGCGCTATAATGATAGAAAATTAACTTAATAGAAGTTCGCTATGTTACAAGCCAATACAAATATGTCATCTAAAGCAACAGAATTTAATGTGAGTGCAGCTAGGTTTAACATGATAGAGCAGCAGATTCGCACTTGGGAAGTGCTGGATCCAGTCGTGCTGGCCTTGTTAGAAGAGGTGCCGCGCGAAAATTTTGTTGCAGAGTCGCAAGTAGGTCTAGCTTTTGCCGATATTGAATTGCCGCTTGGCTATGGTCAAACCATGTTGTCGCCTAAGCTAGAGGGGCGAATTTTGCAGGCTTTATCCGTTAAGAAAACCGATAAAGTCTTGTTAATCGGTACCGGGAGTGGTTATTTAACCGCATTGCTGGCTAAACTGGCAGCGCACGTGCATGCAGTGGAAATTAATCCCGCGCTTTCTATCTTGGCTGGCAAACGCTTGCAGCAACAAGGTATTCACAATGTCACGCTGCATGTGGCCGATGCAGCCACTGGTTTTGCAAGTAACGCGCCATATGATGTGATTGTATTTACCGGTGCTTTGTCATTGCGCCCAATAGAAGCTGAAAAAATGCTTAATACGGGTGGTCGCTTGTTTGCGGTAACAGGCGAAACGCCTATTATGCAGGCTAATTTAACGCAGCGTATCAGCCAAGATTCTTTTAGGCATGATACGCTTTTTGAAACTTGCTTGCCGTTACTAGATAATGCGCCGCAAGCTGCCAAATTTGCGTTTTAGTGTGTTGCGTTTCAATTTGAATTGCTGACTCAAGCTAAGAATTGATTAGTGTAACTTGGTCTATCTGTGTAGCTCTAACCCAAAATCCACTGAGTAGGATGCGCCTCGTATGACACAAGCTAATTTCATGGCACGCACTAGTTTAAGCCAGCTAATTATTGTCGATTTACAGACACGGCTGGCGGCAGTCATGGCAGAGGATGATATAAACGCTGTCATTAAAAATTGTGGAATTTTGGTGCAAGCGGCAGCGATGCTGGAAGTACCCACCGTCATTACCGAGCAATATCCGGCAGGTCTAGGCCACACTGTGCCAGCATTGTTAGCGCTGCTCCCTGAAGCTAAGCCAGTAGAAAAAATCACCTTTTCATGTATGCCTGAGCCGAAGTTTAGCAGCCACCTTACGCATGATCACTCACAAATTTTGCTGGCAGGTATGGAGGCGCATATTTGCGTGTTGCAAACGGCAATGGCTTTAGTTGCTGCGGGCAAGCAAGTGTTTGTGGTGGAAGATGCGATTATTTCACGCAATCCTGGCAATAAAAGTAACGCACTAGCAAGAATGCGCGATGCTGGTTGCATTATTACCAATACAGAATCTACTGTATTTGAATGGTTGGGACGTGCTCAAGGTGATGTTTTTAAGGCGATAAATAAGCTGATTCGCTAGAGATTGCCCGGCCGAACTCACGATGCATTAATGTGAATCAATAAGCTTAATGCCATACAGAAATTGACAGGCTTTATGCAGTTAAATACCTTGTAATTAACTGCATGACCTTGACTGTAGCGCCAGTTGAGGCATGACTAAAGTTTAATCCAGCCTTACCCATCTCAGTTCTTTTAGCTTTATTGTTAAACAGAAATTCAATCTTCTCACGTAATTCCGTAGTGTTTTGTAGCTGTATCACCGCGCCAGACAGCACGCCATTCTTGGTGATGTCGGCAAAGTTATGGGTGTGTGGACCTATCAAAATAGGCTTGCCCATCGCTGCCGCTTCGATTAGATTTTGCCCGCCAAAAGGCATTAGACTGCCACCAATCAGGGCTACATCACAGGCAGCATAATAGCTAAAAAGCTCGCCCATGCTATCGCCTAGAATATACTGGGTTTTATCAGCGATAGGTTCATGCAAATTTGAGCGTTTTTGGTAATGTAAGCTACGTTGTTGCAACAATGTTTCAACTTCGTTAAAGCGTTGCGGGTGGCGCGGTACGATGATTGTGAGTAAACTGGATACGTTAGCAATAGTTGTTGCATCGATAATCATTGCTTCTTCACCATCACGCGTGCTGGCAGCAAGCAATATCGCACGATGCGTACCTAGCAAACCACGCAGGCGCTGGCCTTGTGCTGCGGCGTCTTGTGGAGGCTGCACGTCAAATTTCAAATTACCTACCACGCTTATGTTATTGGTATGCATTGAGCCTTGGCTTGCTGTCAGGCTATTTAAACGCTCTGCATCCACTGGAGTTTGTGCAGCAATCGCAGATAAGCTTTGCAAGCCTTCACTCACCAAACGGCCTAACTTAGTGTAACCATGGGCAGATTTTTCTGATAGTCGTGCATTCACCAGCAATAGTGGAATGCGTCGTAGTTTGCAACCGGCAATTAAATTAAACCACAGCTCGGTTTCCAGCAATATGCCAATAGCCGGCTTAAAGTGCGTCAAAAATCGTTTTACAGCACAGGGGACGTCGTAAGGTAAATAAACCCTGCTCACACTATCTTGATTGCTAAATAAGGCTTTGCTGGTCTCGCGCCCGGTAGGTGTGGTGTGGGTGAGTAAAATTTGGTGGTTTGGATATTGCTGTAGTAAGGCTTGGATGAGTGGTGCTGCTGCGCGCGTTTCGCCAACGGAAACGCAATGCAGCCAAATAACGGGTTTTTGTAATTGCAATGCATAAAAACCATAGCGCTCACGCCAATGCTGTAAATATTCGGGTTGTTTACGGCCGCGCCATAATAATTTTAGCGGGGTAAATGGCAGCAGTAAATAAAGCAACAAAGTATAGAGGGTACGCGTCATTTTGCTATTTTCGCACAAATTATTTTGCGCCGAGTGATTGTCGTTTTTATGGCTTGTTTAGTTGCAAGCCAATACCAGTCATGCGCGGCAATTTTGCAAGTAAAATCGTGCTTAATATTAAAAATATTTTGTTATATTTTCTTCAAAAACAGCTTGACCGACCCCTACAAAATGATTAAATTACTAAAAAAAGCACAATATGTTGTGGTTGAGCAGTTTATTATCATCTCGCTTGATTCATATTGATAATAAAAAATTGCTTACATATAATTAAACTGAAATTCAGGCTTAACTCATGTGTTGTCGTATGAGTTCAGGTCTATCAATAAGGGGTTAATCCATGCTTAAAGCCGTTGAGTCTGCTAAAAATTTACACTTGCAAAATGCAAGTGTGGAAAAAGAAATCTCTATGCAGCCAGTGTCGCTCGACATCTGGGATAAAAAATACTGCTTAAAAACTAAAACTGGCGAGCTTGTTGATAAAAGTATGGATGACTCCTACTCACGCGTGGCGCGAGCGCTGGCTGATGTAGAGGAATCTGAAGAAAAGCGCCATGAGTGGCATGAAAAATTTTTATGGGCGCTGCGCCGTGGTGCGATTCCAGCTGGTCGCATTACCTCAAATGCCGGTGCGTTAGAGCATAAGCCGGCTACTTCAACCATCAATTGCACGGTTTCTGGCGTGATTGAAGACAGCATGGATAACATTCTCGGTAAAGTACACGAGGCAGGCCTGACGTTAAAAGCGGGTTGTGGCATTGGCTATGAGTTCTCTACTTTGCGCCCCAAAGGCGCATTCGTGGCGGGTGCTGGTGCTTATACCAGCGGGCCATTAAGCTTTATGGATATCTACGACAAAATGTGTTTCACCGTTTCTAGCGCGGGTGGTCGTCGCGGTGCGCAAATGGCAACTTTTGATATTTCACACCCTGATGTAACTGATTTCATCAAAGCTAAACGTGAAAATGGTCGTTTACGTCAATTTAACCTGTCATGTTTAATTACTAAAGAGTTCATGGAAGCCGTTAAAGCGGATTCTGAGTGGAAACTGGCGTTTCCTGTTACTGAAAAAGAAGCGATTATTGACGGCTTAAACGTGAACGACGTTAAACAAGTCGTGTGGCGTGAATGGCCGGTAAAAGGTAAATATCTCACCAGATTAGACGGTGTTGATGCAGGTAAAGTCGCGTGCCGTGTTTATAAGACTATCAAAGCACGTAGATTGTGGGATGTGATCATGTCCAGCACTTACGATTTTGCTGAGCCAGGTTTTATCTTGATTGACCGCGTCAATGAAATGAATAACAACTGGTTCTGCGAAAATATCCGTGCGACTAACCCATGCGGTGAGCAACCTTTGCCACCTTATGGCGCATGTCTTTTAGGTTCAGTGAACTTGACTAAATTCGTAAAAAAACCATTCACAGATGAAGCCTACTTCGATTGGGCGGAATATCGTGATGTGGTCGCAATTTTCACCCGTATGCTAGATAACGTCGTGGAAATCAACGGCTTGCCATTGCAGCAGCAACGCGATGAAATCGCGCGTAAACGTCGTCACGGTATGGGCTATCTTGGTTTAGGCTCAACTTTCACCATGATGAAAATGAAATATGGCGAGGAAGAATCGATTAAGTTCACCGATGAAGTCACCCGCATGATGGCAGAAGTGGGTTGGGAGGTCGGTGTAGAGTTGGCAGTTGAAAAAGGCGCTGCACCTATCATGGACGAGAAGTTCGAAATTACAGCAGACATGCTGGCAAAACGGCCAGAGATGGCGGCAGATGGCATTAAAGTGGGTAGCAAAGTGGCGGGTAAAGTGCTGCTTGGTAAATACAGCCGTTACATGCAGCAGTTTCCGGAAGGTTTGCGTAACCAAATTGCGACTAAAGGCGTGCGTTTTACACACCATAGCTCAATCGCGCCAACCGGTACGATCTCACTGTCACTGGCTAATAACGCCAGCAACGGTATTGAGCCATCTTTCGCACATCACTATGCACGCAACGTGATTCGCGAAGGTAAAAAATCAAAAGAGAAAGTCGATGTATTCTCTTACGAACTATTGGCGTATCGCGAGTTGATCAACCCAAAAGCCATGCCATTTAGCGATAAAGAAGATGAGAAATTGCCAGATTATTTCCTCGATTCTTCAACCATCATGGCCAAAGCCCACGTGGATATTCAGGCTGCCTCACAAAAATGGATTGATAGTTCTATCTCCAAAACCATCAACGTGCCGACAGACTATGATTTTGAGGATTTCAAAAGCATCTATCTCTACGCTTACGATAAAGGCTTAAAAGGTTGTACGACATTCAGATTTAACCCTGAGGCGTTCCAAGGTGTATTGGTGACTGAGAAAGACTTAGAGAACACTACCTACAAATTTACCCTGGATGACGGCACCGAACTAGAGGTAAAAGGTAATGAAGAGATTGAATACGATGGCGAAATCCATTCGGCAGCTAATTTATACGATGCGCTTAAAGAAGGATATTACGGTAAGTTTTAATGGTAATGCTTAATTGAACCCCCATTAAAACAGTATCAAGGAGAAATATCATGGCAGTTAAAATTGACAAGAAAATCACCGGCTATGCGCTGGTCAATGAGCAAGATAAAATTGACGCAGCAGCTAAAGCGGCAGAAGCGAAAGAGTTAAATACAAAAATTATCCAAATCGGCGAGCCGCTAGACCGTCCAGAAAAAATCACAGGTTCGACCTACAAGGTAAAAACACCGGTTACCGAGCATGCGCTCTATATCACCATTAACGATGTAGTGATGAACGAAGGTACACCACAGGAGCATCGTCGTCCGTTTGAGATTTTCATCAACTCCAAGAATATGGACCATTTTCAATGGATAGTCGCCCTCACCCGCGTTATGTCTGCGGTGTTCCGTAAAGGTGGTGATGTGACGTTTTTGGTAGAAGAACTTAAAAGTGTATTTGAACCTAGCGGTGGCTACTTTAAAAAAGGCGGAAAATTTGTCCCCAGTTTAGTTGCGGAAATTGGTGAAGTGGTTGAGCAGCATCTGCAATCAATCGGCATGCTAAAAAAACCGGGTTTAGACGAACACCAACAAAAGCTTGTCGATGAAAAAAAGGCTGAATACCTAGAGAAGCAAAGTAAATCGGGTGGTGAGGTTAATACAGAAGGCTTTCCTAAAGGAGCTAGTCTGTGCAGTAAATGCCAAACAAAAGCGGTAATTGTAATGGATGGCTGTTTGACTTGTTTGAATTGCGGTGAAAGTAAATGTGGTTGATAGCCCCACTCTATGCCAGTTATACCCTATAAATCGCTAGTATTACCCACATAAAGCACTAGTAAAAAAGCATGATAACCCATGCTTTTTTACGTATTAATTCCTCAGTACTAGCTCAGTCATAGTTTGATTACAGTCAAAAGCGTTACACGAGTTGAACAGCTCATTTTGACTTCGCTTCACGGGTTAACAATAAGCGTTTACGCTCGATTCCCCAACGATAGCCTGATATGGTACCGTCATTCTTAATCACACGATGGCATGGAATGGCTACAGCTAAAGTATTGGCAGCACAAGCGCCTGCAACTGCGCGCACTGCTGTTGGTGAACCTATCCGGTTTGCGATATCGGTATAACTGACTGTAGAGCCGGCCGGAATCTCCCTCAATGCTTGCCAGACACGTTGCTGAAAGGCAGTGCCTCTTATATCCAATGGCAGATCTAGGCCAATGGCTGGCGCTTCTATGAAGCCTACAATCTTGGCAACGCGTTGTTCAAAATCAGCATCGCCACCAATCAAGTTGGCTTTTGGAAATCGGTCTTGTAGCTCACGTAGCAGTACATCGGCATCATCCCCCAAAGCAATCGCACAAACGCCAATCTCGCTACTTGCAACTAAGATTGCCCCTAAAGAACATTCGCCTAATGCGAAGCGTATTTCAGCATCTTTACCGCCAGCCCGATAGTTTGTTGGTG
>JAZJZG010000010.1:14256-27037 GCA_040389995.1 Pseudomonadota bacterium
CTAATACTTGGTTAGATTTTTCATAGAAACGACTATTAGAGTTATATCCGGCAGCAAAAATCGCGTCGGTCACGGTGGTGCTATGCCCAAGCTTGTTCCGCATGAGTTTTGCTCGATGTGCCGCAGCGTAAGCTTTGGGCGTGAGACCTGTCACACTTTTAAAGATACGATGAAAGTGATAGATACTCATGCCAGCGTGTGCCGCAAGTTGTTTTAGATTAAGCGTTTCATCGGTATTTTCAATCAGTTTACAAACTGCGGCTACTTTGTGGGCGTATTGCTCGCTTAATGCAGCACCATCCGGTTTGCAACGTTTACAAGCACGAAACCCTGCATGCTGGGCTTCGGCAGTTGTCTGATAGAACTCTACATGCTCTGGCCTTGCTGAGCGTGCCGGGCAAGACGGGCGGCAATATACACCGGTCGTTTTAACTGCATAATAAAACTGGCCGTCTGCGGTTGCATCGCGTGCAATGACTTTTGCCCAACGCAGGTCTTGCTCTGTGGTGTTGGCCAATGCTTGATTCTTTACTGAAACTTTCATATCAGCTCCTTGGGCTTTTCTAATGCTTGCAGTTTAATTATCATTAGAAAGACCTGCACTCCGGGGTTTGCTTTTGAATTAAGATGTATACTTAATTGCAGTCAAATTTTTGTCATCCATTTTAAGTAGTATGCGTTATACAAGTTCAACATGAAATTTGTCTTGGTTGAAATAACTTACAATTTAACATTAAGAGGAACACCATGAAAATTCAATCACTAATATTGGCGAGTATGTTTTCTTTAATCGGAACTACGGCAATCTATAGCACTGCGTACGCAGAAACTCCGGCAGTAGGTGCCGCTACTGCTTTATGTAACGATGGTACGTCATACACAGGTGAATCTAAGAAAGGCGCATGTTCTGGGCACAAAGGTATTAAAGACTGGTACGGCAGTAAAGCGCCGGTAGCTGCAGCACCTGTCGCAGCAAAAGCCACGACTACAGCACCAGATAAGGCGGCTACGACAGCTAAGCCTATGGCAGCGCCAACAGCGGTAGCAGCCGGCGGTGGTGCAGGCAAAGTGTGGGTAAATGACAAATCCAAAACTTATCACTGTGAAGGTACAGCGTATTACGGCAAAACCAAGTCTGGTTCATACATGACTGAAGCAGAAGCTAAAGCTAAAGGTAATCATGCGGATCATGGCAAGGCATGTAAGTAAATAGCAGTTTTAACGCCTGTTAAATAAAGCCCCTTGTTCAATGCAAGGGGCTTTTTCTATTTAATTTTTGGCTTTATTGCGGCTGGAACAGCGGGAAGGCATTCATCCAGTGTTGAGCACAAGCTCCTTTAGTATTCCAAGTGTACTGCGAGAAGTTTTATAGTTGAAATGCTAGCCACAATAACAGGCCTTCTGCGATTTCTTGCCAAATACCGGGTGGTTGGGCGCGATAAAGCACGGCGGTATTTTTCTGCTGCTCAATCCATGCGGTGAATCTGCTAACATCAGTCGGGTTGTAAAATGAAAACATCAATTCGTAGTTTAAAAACAAGCTGCGCTCATCCAGATTCGCTGATCCTACCATTGCAAGCCTATCATCAATAATGATCGCTTTGGCATGTATCATCTGGGGTAAAAACCAAATATGCGCTCCCGCCGCGGTAAGCTCCCGCAGTGCACGATGCCGAGCAATATCTGCCATGCGATGATTAGACCTGTTTGGCATCAGAAAATCGACTTTAACACCACGGCGAGCTGCCAGGGTTAACGACATAAGTAGCGTTTGGTCGGGCACAAAATAGGGGGTTACGACCAGGATACGTTTTTTTGAGAGAAAGAATCCTGAAACCAATAATGTATAGAGGGTGTCATCTTTTTGATCCGGGCCGCTTGTAATCAGTTGCCCAGTGGCAGCCTCTGGCGGTGGGTTTGGGTTGAGGGGCGTGACTGTCTCAATCATTAAACCTTGAGTTGCAAATTGCCAGTCTTGCTCGAATTGCTGTTCCGCATCGAGTACCAGTGCCCCTTGCAGGTCAAAACTTAAATCAAGCCAAGGCGGGCTAGTAGATTGCTTGCTACCTTCGAAATATTCAGTGGCAAGATTTCTGCCACCACACCATAGCCACTTGCTATCGATGATGGCCATCTTGCGGTGATTACGCAGGTTAGTGCGTCCTCGCAAAGAAGAGCGCAAGGGCGGGACAAATAATGTCACGTGAACGCCTGCAGCGGCTAGACCATTTAGATCTGCACGGCTGCCAAGATAGGCGCCAATGCCGTCAATCAACAGCCTGACACGAACTCCATCACGTGCTCGTTGCTTTAATATCTGAGCAATTTCGTCACCTAAGTTATCGCGTGCGAAAATAAAAGTGCAAAGGTCTATGGTTTTGGTCGCTTCATTTAACATTTTTCGCAACTCGTTCAGTGCATGCGTGCCATCTTCATGGATATTGAGCTGCTGGTAGGTTGAAGCTGGCGGAAGTTGCATGATAGCTGCAAGCTGTTGTGTTCGGGTCAAGAGGCTGTCTTGATTGGATGACCATAGTGTCATTGCATCCCCACTCTTCTGGGGTTTGTAACACTTTACTTTGCGAATACCAAATATTAAATACATGGGTAGTGCCGCATAAGGCAGCAAAATGAGCGCGGCTACCCAGGCAATGGCAGCCGAAGGATGCCGGCGTAGATGCAAGGTATGAGAAGACGTGACATAAATAGCCAGACCCAGCATCACAATCAAACCATGGAGTGTTATCCCATGCCAAGTAATAAGTTTATGCATTGTTAGTATCATCATTACCTCAAAAATGGACGTTCGATTTATTGTATCAAGGTAAGTTGTAAGTATCTAAATACTTAGGGAGCAGATTTTATATTGATGACTGCATTTTTTTGATGGCGTGAGTGAAACAGACATCAATTTAAGCAAAGGCGTATGGTAATGGGCTGTTGTGAATAACAGGGTCAGATGATGTTAATGCTGGGAGTGACCTTCCGATGGATGCATTAGTGTTGTGGGGACTCTCGCTCAGACTTATTCTGATTGCCGCCACGATAAGTGCGGTTGGCGGGTCTGCCTGGTAGATTATTGTGCAGTTCTTGTGCTTGAACCGCCTGCGGTGCCGGTTGATTACGGGGTGCTTGAGGCGCATTACGCACAGCAGGAGGTAAATTTGATTCTTGCGCCCCACGAGCGGGTGTTGAGATTTCCATAGGCGCAACACGGTTTGCTTGCACTGGGCGCTCTTGAGGTTGGCTATGCGATGGCAACACTGGATTAGGACGAACTTCGCGAGATTGTGTCGTTGTTATTGGTGGCGAGACACGCATAGGTTGCGGCGATGTTTCATTCGCTCGAGGTATTGGCGATTGACGATCTGTCGGCATGATTGCCTGCCCTTGGTTGCTTGGAGAGAATTCGCGTGTTGGAGGTGGCGCTACAGCTTGTGATGGCACGGTACGAGTAGTCTTTGGCTCAATTCTATTTTGATTGCCATTTACCGTAGCTGGTGATGTGGGCGCAGTCTGACGTTTCCAATCATTATATGGTTGTGGCAGTGGCGGACGTGCCCTCTCCGGCCCGGTATCGGTGCCAATCTCGGGGCGACGTAATTCTGTGACCGACGGTTTGGGGCTTGGTACGTAGCGTTGTTCGGCGTTTCTTGGGTTAATTGCCTCGGTAGCGTGCCAAGGTAGTTTAATTTCTTGCGGCGGACGCGTAGCAACAACTGATCTTGAAATTGTCTGCTCTGGTGGGCGTACGCCTTTAGGCGCATCGGCTACTAGGCTGAGTTGGTTCGGCTGCACTGGCAGTGCACCATGAATATGCTCCATTTCTCGCCCTTGTCCGCCTAAACGGTTCGATGTTCCATGTATTTGCCCGGTACCAAATTGTTGCGAGTTCGTAGTAATCAGGGCATTTGCTACATGATTGTTGGCATAAATGATATTTGTAATATTGACTACGGTTGTTTGCTTCACGACTACATTATTGACCACACGAGGCCCTCCCCAGCCACCCCACGATGGTTGTCCGATAAAACCACGACGGCCCCACCAAGGCACTAATGGTTCACCCCAACTGAGTGCAACCCAGCCTAGCCCAGGACCTCTGTTGTTGACACCGAAGAAGGCCACCAGCGCGGGAGAATATACTGGTCGTTGCAGAACAACCGGCCCTGGCGCCCATGCCCAGTAGCCGCCAAAGTACACCCAGCGCCCATAGTGGAAAGGTGCCCAGCCCCACGGTGCGTCATCAACCCAAGTCCATTGGTAGTTTGAGTCCCAGACCCATCGACCAGTACTGTATGGCGCCCAGCCAGACTCCACCGCGTCTGGCACCCATACTGGGCCATATTCGTCTGAGACACGCCAGGAGCCATAGGAATCCAAGTCACGGGCACCGGCAATACCTGAGGGTAGATAGCGTTCGCTGAGTGCATCAACTAGATTGTTGGTACGGTCATAGTTCCATCGGTCCCAATCATCCAGCTCTGGCGCGGCATAAGTTTCTGCTCTGGCGGTATTGGCTTCCAGATGCACGATAGTCTCCTCGGAAGGAAGTATCGTCATGGCTTCGCTCCCAGCTGGTGTCATCGTGGCACGTCCGCCACGCCTGGTGATGAAATGCACATCGCCATCCACATCAACCCGGTAGTAACCTATGCGGTCAATGGTGAACACTGCATTGGGCGTATCCAGCTCGATGGTATATCCTGCCGAAGGCAGTGTGCGTAAATCTAAAGATACACGGCCCGTCGTGACTTTCAATTGCAGGAAATCAGGTGTTTGATTCACAAGTGAGATCTGCGTGTTGTCATCAGCCCGAATAAAGGCTCTGCCTTCTGCCTGAAGCTCAAGATCGGCATTTTTTCCAGTGTAGAGTGCGTCGCCAATTACCAAAGGAGTGTTGATGCGGGCTTCTACCCAATCTGCAGCCCCGTATCGCCAAAATGACACATTGCCATTGGTATAGCTTAAGCGCAGTGGATTAACTGCATATCTTTGGTCATCAGCCCAAGCAATATTTAGCATGCTGGATAGGATGAAAAATATCAGTATTGTGATGGTGCGTGATAGAGAAAGCATAGCAATCCTTGTGCAAGTTGCGATAACGCTTTTTATTCTGCATTGCGCTACTGTTTGTTAACGTAGCACAACTATTATGGTTGACTGCCGGCGCTGCAAACGGTTCATTAGGTACTTCGCTCGAGTCGGTAAGGCGCTGTTCTGTTAAAGCGCATTATTTCACGGCGAAATGTAGTTGCGCATGATGGGATATTTTCTAAATACGCAGACACAGGCCAGTATGCTGCGTAGTGGAAAATTATTTTTTTGTGGCTAAATGATATAAACCGAGCAGGATAATGGCCCCGACAATTGCACCAATAAAACCTGCCGAACTGCCAGCTTTGTACCAGCCAACGAGATGCCCCAGATAAGTTGCCGCAATTGAGCCACCAATACCAAGTGCGGTAGTCAGAATAAAGCCCGTGGGATTATCTCCTCCTGACATAATCGCTTTTGCAATCAAACCTGCAACAAAGCCTATCAATATAGTCCAAACAATATGCATAATATTCTCCAAAGTCGTTGAATAAATGGTCGTTGAGTAAATGATGGTTGAATAAATTCACCATGTTTACGCCACTACTTTAAGCTGATAGTTTATTTTTGCGTAGTATTTTTTGCTAGGCCTAAACTCAACTTAACACTGACATCTTTTTCATTTGTTTTGTTGCTACTCACCTCAGCTATGCTAAGTCGGCTAGCATCGATATTTCCATTTGCCAATAGATAGCTTTGAATTGCAGTCGCTCTGGCCTTAGCCAGCGTGGTTAGATCCGCTTCCGAGATATTGGCGTATAACTGGAGTTGTTCCAGCATGCTAGTGTAGGTGGTTAAGTCCTCAGGTTTAGATTTTTTGAAGTAGTTTTTAAGCTTATCTACCACTTTTAAGGAGCGCCCTTCGCCTTTATGGTCCTTGAGTAGGTTTTCTATCGCTGATTGTACTTTCTGGTTATTGAGGTCTATCGGCCCAGGTTGTTCACCTTCTTTTAAATTCAGACCCATTTCATTGATAATACTGCGCCGTGTTGCCAGTTCTGCCAGAGCGGCCTTATCCGCATCTGCGTTATAGCTAGGCATAACGATAAGGCTGAGTGATGGTCTTTTTGCCATGGCGCCGGTAATGGCTGTGAGTTTCTCTTGCTCCTCCGGTTTCAGTACGGACTGGCCAGCATCAAATCTAATCGCTTGTGCCTTTTCAGGGCTGATACCCAATAGTTTGCCTAAAGCGTGAAATGGCGAGGTGACAATTTTACCAAGCACATTGACGATGGCTTTCCATATGATTTTGCCGTAACTAAACTGCGGGTCATCAAGGCTGCCGGAAATCGGCAGATCCAAATCTATTAAGCCATCACTGTCTTCTAGTAAAGCAATGGCAAGATCAAGTGGCAAGTTGGTAGCGTCCGCGCTATCTACTTTATCACCCAGTTTCAATTGATTAATAACGAACTTGTTTTCCCCCGCTAGCTGGCGTTGTTTGATTTTATATTCCAGATCAACCGAAAGTTTGCCTGAATCAATTTTACGCCCGGCAAATTTTCCAGAGTAAGGCGTGAGGCGGTTCATCTCCAGATTATGAAAAGAGAGTTTTAAATCTGTGAAGTCAGTGGCGCGGAAAGGCTGCACTGAGCCACGAATGCGCGCTGAGCCAAATTCATCGACTTTACCATCCAGTTCTACTTGCGCAGTAGCGGCCGGGTTGTTGGAAAGGCCATTAATCACACCGGTAAGTGTATTGATGTAGGTACCAAACTGCGGTTTCAAGGATAGATCTGCAAATTCAAGGTCGGCATTCTCAACACTTATCCTGTCGACAGCGATTGGAAAGTCTTGTTGAGCGCCTGCATCTGTTGCTTGTGCGGTTTGTGTAGCTGCTCCGTCAGCGTTTGGCGGCGCACGTAATATGCGTTTAACGTTAATGGTTTTATCTTCATAAATAATAAACTTACCTACTGGCTGCACAATACGCAGTTGATCCATATGCAGTTGATTAGGTGCAATGGTCAGCTTAAGTGAATCGCTGGATACGGAGTTCCACGCCAGGAATGGCGCTGCACTGACTTCATCACTGATAGCGAGATTGTTGATATTGAAACCGCCGGCAAATTGCCCTGCCAGCGATTTTCCTGCTTTTAGTGTTAGCTTGCCGTGCACACTGGCCTGTCCATTATCCAGCTTTAGAACTGCAAACTGATTGATATAAGGCGAAAATGGTTTCAGCGATAGTGCATCCAGCTTGATTTGCAGGTCACTTTTGAATGGTGTTAGTGCTATTTTGCCGCTAGCGTTCAACTGACCGCCCTGCTTAAGCTGGAGCTTTGCTTTGATCGGTATGGCTTTGCTTAAATCCAGCGAAGTATCATGCAGCTCAAGCGCTGCACTTTGCACATCAAGTATGACGGGCGTGGGAGTAGTTTTATCTGCAAAATGCACGCTGCCATTCTCAAGCGCCAGTTTATCTAACTTTACTTGCCATGCAGAAGGCTGACTTTCTTGAGGTTTTTGCGGACTAGCATGGGCGATTGGTTCTAATGCTGCCTGCCAATTCAGCGGTTTGTTGGTTTCACGTAATACCTGTGTCTGCAAGCCTGACAGCGTGATGGCAGGTAGCTGTACCGTGCTGTCTTTAAGGTTCACAGCGCCGTCGTGCAGGCTGATTTTAGCCAAGCTTGCAATCGGCTCCGGGTAAAGTGCCGATTGCAGGGTAATTGCTGCAAGCTCGGTGTTCAATTGGTTAATAGCAATGCCACCATCTGCATTCGTCACACTTAAATCAAGGTTAATATCTTTGACTTGTGCACGTAGCGGGTGAACAAAGGATAAGTCTTGAAAAGCGGCTTGCCAGTGCTCGAGCTGTAAGCTTGCGATCTCAAAATTGAAGGGTTTGACTGCTTCTTTGCTAGTAACAGTGGGTTCAGTAGTGGCTTGCTGTTTGGCAGCGGGTACAAGTTGTTGCCAGTTAAGCTTGCCGTCTTTAGCTTTTATTGCATTGAACTCACCATTTTTTAGGGACACTTCGGTAACTTTTAGCTGGCTTGCAGATAAATTAAAATCCACGCCCTTCACTTCAGCCTGTGGAAGCTTAAACAAGGTTTCACCGCCCTGCGTCAAAGCGAGTTGCTGTGCGGTGAAATCCAAGCCTTGAAATTGGATCTGTGCAACTTTATCCATGGAAAAATTGAGCACAGCTAACTTTACGGTAGCCTCATCCAAAGCCAGCTTGGCTTGTGCATTTAAATCCCCGGCCACATGGGCAAGTTTAATGGCTAAATTATTAAGCCTTACTTGTGGCGTAGGCTCAACATTGCCTTTCACCATCGCGAAGTTATAGCTAAAACTAGTTTCCAGTTCACCGGCAAGCAGTTTGATAGGCAGTGATTGCTGGTCTACGACTTGCATCAGTTTCTGCAGCTTAATGCCTTGCACATCAATAGAACCCGAAGACGCAAGTGGGTTGAGCGCTAAATCGCCTTTCCATTTCAATGTACCGCCCTGCTCAGGTAGCTTGGCGGCGATTAGATAATCACCACGGTCTTCAGGCAAGGTAGAGAGGCCTTCAAGCTCCAATCCTAAAGGTTGAAGCTTTGCATTGAAAGGTGTAGGGCGATTGCGTTCAGTGTATTGAATATTGCCACGCTCAATCAAAATGTGGTCAATCAATACACGCGCCATCGTTGAGCTGTCTGCTTTTTTATCCTCGTTTAACTTGGCAATCAGGTCCGCCCAGTTAAATTTGCCATTTGGCGCAATATCCAGATTAATTTGCGGTGCTGTCAGGCGTATATCTTTTAAACGCCATGCAAAACGAAATAAACCGCTGGCTTCAAGGTTAAGATACAAGCGATCAAAGCTTGCTAGCGCGCCACCGTCCAGCCTTGTTAAGTGCAAATTGTTTATTGTGACAATCAAGCGTAACGGGTCGAACTTTACAGCATCGACTGTGAGGTGACTGGCAAGCTTGTTTTCCGCGACCCAAGGTAGAATCCGTTTGGCTAGCGGGTTTACTGCAAAGTAAGCGAATAAAAAATAGGCGAGCAATAAGCCAAGCAGTATCTTGAATGGTCTTGCCAGCAATATTTTTTTTAGTTTTGGATTCACTTGCATTCCTAATGGTCTTCGCTATAACCCCGAAGTATATTAGTTTAGCGCGCTGTTAGTCACATGTATGCACTATAAGCCAGTATTTTGTAGCAAAGCGCTCACGCATATATGCTAAGTTGAGCGCTTAAGCGGATTGCACGCCTAGTATTATTGCTAGTTAATGAGCGCCAAACAATCCTTGCTGGTAATCGCTGATGGCTTGCTTTATCTCTGCCTGTGTATTCATGACAAATGGGCCGTATGCCACTACAGGCTCATCTATAGGCTGACCGCTTAGCAATAGAATGATTGAGTCAGTGACACCTTCAAGCGTTATAGTGCCCGCTGCGTGGTCAAAAATCACTAGCTTACTTTCAGTCACGACATCAGTGCCGTTCACTTTAACCTCGCCCTTTATAATCACTAGTGCCGCATTGTGTTTTTCAGGAATATCTAATGCTACGGAACCATGCGCACTCAGTCGAATATCCCAAACATTGATCGGAGTAAAGGTTTTTGATGGGCCTTTCTGACCATTGAACTCTCCAGCAATCACGCGTAGCTTGCCACTGTTATTCGCTAGTTCTACCGCTGGAATCGAGCTATCCAGTACAGTCTGGTAACTGGGTTTTGCCAGCTTGTTTTTTGCTGGCAGATTTACCCATAGCTGTGCCATGTGTAAGGTTCCGCCCTGTTTTGCAAAGTCCTTAGAATGATATTCTTCATGCAATATACCTGCTGCTGCGGTCATCCACTGCACATCACCCTGGCCGATCTTTCCACCATTGCCAGCCGAATCTTTGTGCTCAAGCTCACCTTCATACACGATAGTGACCGTTTCAAAGCCGCGATGAGGATGCTCCCCAACACCACGCCTGCTGGTAGTGGGACTAAAGTTTGCAGGGCCCGCATGATCAAGCAGTAGAAAAGGACTCAACTCTTTCATGAGCACTTGGTTGTTGTAAGAAAAAATGCTTTTAACGGGAAAACCATCACCTACCCAATGCTCACCATTGTGGTTGTGAATACTTTTAATTCGCCTCATGAAAATCCCCTTTCGCATTTAGTCAGAACTTTTAAGATGATGATACATCTTTAGCCTAACATTTCACAACATCATGTGTTGCTCACTATTAAACTAAACCGCTGAATATGCTAAAGATAGTTTGTAATATCAATCAAAGTTTGATAGATTAGGCTCAATGGTACTAAACAAAACTCAATGGTTAACGTTGGCAGTTGCTGTATGCTTTGCGATTTTGCAGGCATTGCAACCGTTTATCCATGCCCATTTAGATGGGGATCATCCATTTCAAAATACGGGTTTCCATGTAGGTGATGAGCATGAGGAATATGTCAATGTGCCTGAGCACTCGAAAGACTACACTGTATCCGTTGTGCCACATGCCAGCCATATCGTATTAGTGGCTACAGGTTTTAAGCAGGATATTGACCCGACGCTGCTGATTGATGCAATGGCATTTGCTTTGCTCTGTTTGTGTCTTGTAATAGCTTTATCATCATCTGTTGTAAGCTACTTCCCATCCTTAGGCTTAGTTCCTTTCCAGTCCCTAAAGCGGCGGCTTCCTGCCCCGCGCGCGCCACCGCAATTCTAATTTCAATACTTTAAACCCAAAGTGTGGCTTTGCCATGCCTGGGAGTTATTTGAAACTAGGAGAGCACCATGCAGTTTTTATTATTGCGGCCACTATTATTACGACCACTGTTATTGCAGCCACTATGCTTGCGGTCAGGCATGAAAAATTTATTGATAGCGTTATTATTCACATGGCTATTTGCTTCTGTCGCCATTGCTGCAGAGGTAAAGGAGCCGACTACTAAACTAACGCTACAAAATGCGTTAAATTTGGCCATGAGCGCTAATTCGGAGATTGCCGTTGCCTTGCGTGAGCGTGAGGCTATGGACGGTGTAAGGGTTCAGGCTGCCGTTCGTCCAAATCCAACTGTGTCTACCGTAATCCAGGATACCAGAAGCACGACTAGGCAGACTACGCTACAACTCAATCAAGAGTTTGAGCTTGGCAACAAACGTGACGCCAGAATCGAAGCGGCGGACACTTTTTACAGTAGAGCTACTGCCGAACTGGAAAATAAAAAAGCTGAGATTCATGCCAATGTCGTCGCGGCATTCTATGCCGTATTGGCTGCTCAAGAGCGTTTGAGCCTTGCTAAATCATCGCTAGAAATTGCTGATCTGGCTTTGGATGCCGCAGCTAAACGTGTCAAAGCAGGTAAAAGCGCGCCTGTGGAAGAGACAAAATCGAAGATTGCCCAATCCGCAGTAAAAATAGAGCTTAATCAGGCTGTAAGTCAGTTAAATAGCAGTCGTAAACGATTAACTGCGCTATGGGGCAACCCGTTACCGTTATTTGCAAGTGCTGCTGGGCAGGTTACCACAGTACCTGAGACTGCCACTTTAAGTGAGCTAGCCGCAATGCTGGAGCAGGCACCTGCCGTCAAACTTGCTAAAGTAGAAATTGCTGCGCGCGAAGCGATCACAAAAGTCGAGCACAGCAAAACCGTGCCTAACGTTACCATTAGTGTCGGCATGGTCAACAATCAGGAGCTTGGGCTTAATCAGGCACTACTCGGGTTGACGGTGCCGATTCCACTGTTTGACCGTAACCAGGGTAATCTGCAAGAAGCGGTGAGTCGACAATACAAGTCACAAGATGCACTGGTGGTCTTAAAAAACCAATTGGAAGTGAATCTGGCGGCTGAGTATGAGCGTTTAAGTGCTGCCAGACAGGCTTCTGAATCGTTGCGTAGCGAAATATTACCTAGTGCGCAGAGTGCTTTTGATGCAGCAAATAAAGGCTTTAGTGCAGGTAAGTTCAATTTCCTAGACGTGCTGGATGCGCAACGCACGCTGTTTCAAGCTAAATCACAATATATTCAGGCACTGCTAGAGGCACATCAGGCCGTTGCTGAAATAGAACGCATTCTGGGTGATGTGGTTACACATCAAGTCAATGCGCTACAGGAGTAAGTCATGAATAATATCCAAAGCAAGCATAAACCATTGATGGCGATGATTGCCGTTGTCTTTGTTGGCCTCATTTTAGCGGCTTTAATCCTTAACACGGAAAAACCTAAAGCGATTGATGAGGAACATTTGCCACCAGCTAGCGATGCAAAAAATGCAGCGTACGATGCGCATGAGCACACCGCGCAACCGCAGGAGATATTAAAAGGTCCACATGGTGGCAAGCTATTTACGCAAGCTGGTTATGGCGTTGAAGTTACGATATTCGAGCAGAACGTGCCGCCAGAATTCAGGATTTATACCTATCAGGATGGTAAAGCATTGGCTCCTGATGCGTCTGTTATCAGTATGCAATTAGACAGATTGGGCAGCAGTCCGCAGCAGTTCAGTTTTAGCCGTGAGCATGACTATCTTAAAGGTAATGCTACCGTTGCAGAACCGCATTCGTTTAAAGTGAATATCACCGCCAAGCACGATGATAAGAACTATCACTTTAACTATGAGCAAGTCGAAGCCAGGGTAAGCATCAGTGATAAACAGCTTAGGCTCAATAGTATTGAAGTGCTGACCGCCGGCCCGGCCAATATTCAAAGCATTTTACATTTGCAGGGTGAAATCAAACTGAATGCCGAT
>JAZJZG010000010.1:27047-28657 GCA_040389995.1 Pseudomonadota bacterium
CGCGTGTCGGCGGCATTGTGGCGTCAGTTGCTGCGAATGCCGGCGATAAAGTACGTAAGGGGCAGGTTTTAGCCTCAATCTCTAGTCTAACCATCGCAAATATTCGCAGCGATTTGTTAGCAGCGCAAAAAAGAATGGGATTGGCGCGGACTACCTATGCGCGGGAAAAGCAGCTCTGGGAAGATAAAATCTCCGCGCAACAAGACTATCTGCAGGCACAGCATGATTTACAGGAAGCTGAAATAGACACAGACCGTATCCAGCAGAAATTAGCTGTTTTGGGTGCCAGCAGCAAAGGCCAAGCCCGCTACGAGATCCGCTCCCCTATCGACGGTGTGATCACTAACAAGCAGCTTAGCCAGGGCCAGGTTGTAGCTGAGACTGATGATATATTTGAAGTCGCAGACTTATCCTCGGTCTGGGTTGAAATGATGATTTATGCCAAGGATATCAATACCGTAAAAACCGGCCAGAAGGTCACGGTGCAAGCGACTGCTTTTGATGCGCAGGCCGTTGGTACTATTTCTTATGTTGGCGCATTGGTTGGTGAGCAGTCCCGCACAGCCACGGCCCGCGTAGTGCTTAGCAATGCAGATAATATTTGGCGACCAGGTTTGCCGGTCAATATAGCGCTAATCTCAGATGAAATAGAAGTGCCGTTGGCGGTATCAGTAGAAGGCATCCAGACCTTAAAGGATTGGACTGTGGTATTTGGTCGTTATGGTGAATATTTTGAAGCCAGGCCATTAAAACTTGGGCGCCGTGATGACAAGTATGCTGAGGTGTTACAAGGCATCAATGCTGGCGACAAATATGCAGCAGGTAATAGTTTCTTAATCAAGGCCGATATCGGTAAAGCGGGAGCAGCACATGACCACTAGACCATACAGTCTTGCCATTAAGGAGCACGGCCATGTTTGAAAAGCTTATCCGATTTTCCATAGGCCAACGCTGGCTCATCATGCTGCTAGCTCTTGGTATCACCGTACTTGGCATATTCAGTTACCAGAAATTACCGATTGATGCCGTGCCTGACATTACCAACGTTCAGGTGCAAATTAACACTGTCGCTGCAGGTTATGCACCGCTGGAGACGGAACAGCGCATTACCTACCCGATTGAAACTGCCATGGCCGGCTTGCCTAGACTGGAGCAGACCAGGTCAATCTCACGTTATGGTTTATCGCAAGTCACAGTGGTCTTTGCAGAAGGCACGGATATTTACTTCGCTCGCCAATTAGTGAATGAGCGTATAGGCCAAGCCAAAGAGAAATTACCCGCTGGCATATTGCCGGAAATGGGACCTGTTTCCACGGGTTTGGGCGAGATATTTATGTGGACGGTCGAAGCTAAAGAAGGAGCATTGAAAGCAGATGCTACGCCTTATAGCCCGATGGACTTACGTGAAATTCAAGACTGGATCATTAAGCCACAACTGCGTAATGTCGCTGGCGTGAATGAAATCAATACGGTGGGCGGCTACGTTAAGCAGTACCAAGTCGCGCCATATATTGACCGTTTGGTGGCTAGGGGTCTATCTTTGAGCGATTTGGTGACGGCGCTAGACAATAACAATGCCAATCTGGGCGCAGGTTATATTGAGAAATCAG
>JAZJZG010000010.1:28764-41496 GCA_040389995.1 Pseudomonadota bacterium
TATCGGTAATATTGTGGTGGATACTAGGGCTGGTGTTCCGGTACGCATCAAAGATGTCGCTGAAGTGGAACTCGGTAGTGAGTCGCGCAACGGCGCCGCAACTGAAAATGGTCAAGAGGTCGTCTTAGGCACGGTATTCATGCTTACCGGTGAGAATAGCCGTACGGTTTCTGCGGCGGTAGAAAAGAAATTGCAGCAAATCAACCAGACACTACCGCCGGGTATCGTTGCTAAAACCGTCTACGACCGGACTATTTTAATCGATAAGGCTATCAATACCGTCAAGACCAATCTGCTGGAGGGTGCATTGTTGGTCATCGCTATATTGTTCATCTTTTTGGGCAATATCCGGGCAGCGATTATCACCATGCTGGTCATTCCGCTGGCTATGTTATTCACATTTACCGGGATGGCCGCAGGTAAAGTCAGTGCGAATCTGATGAGCTTGGGTGCGCTTGATTTCGGTATTATCATCGACGGCGCAGTGGTGATTGTTGAAAACTGCATGCGACGGCTCGCACATACGCAAACGCACCTTGGCCGGCCGCTCACCAGAGCTGAGCGTTTTGCTGAAGTATTTACGGCTGCCCAGGAAGCCAGAAAGCCACTTATCTACGGTCAGCTCATTATCATGGCGGTGTATTTGCCGATATTTGCGCTGACAGGTGTAGAAGGCAAGATGTTTCACCCGATGGCATTTACCGTGGTCATTGCGCTGATTGGTGCGATGCTGTTGTCGGTAACATTCATTCCTGCCGCGGTGGCGTTATTCATCAATGGTAAAGTCGAAGAAGCCGAGCAGCCGTTAATTGGCTGGGTAAAAAAAGGTTATATCCCGGCATTGAAATGGGCGATGTTGAACAAGGCATTAGTGCTGACGGTTGCGGTGGTATCCGTGGTGCTCAGTGGACTATTGACCAGTCGCATGGGCAGCGAGTTCGTGCCTAGTTTAAACGAGGGCGATATTGCCTTACACGCACTGCGCATACCGGGCACAAGCCTGACACAAGCGGTCGAGATGCAGAAAGAGCTGGAACATACCATCAAAGGTTTTCCACAAGTCGATAACATATTTGCCAAACTGGGCACGGCCGAAATCGCTACTGACCCTATGCCGCCAAGTGTGGCCGATAACTTTATCATGCTTAAACCCAAGGCCGAGTGGCCGGATGCTAAGCTAAGTAAAAATGCGCTAATCGCACAGATGCATAGCGCAATCAGCCAGGTGCCTGGCAATAACTATGAATTCACCCAGCCTATACAGATGCGTTTCAATGAACTCATCTCCGGTGTGCGCAGCGATGTAGCGGTGAAGGTGTTTGGCGACGATATGCAAGTGATGAATGCTACTGCCGAGGAAATTTCAAAGGTGTTATCCAGCATTCAAGGCGGAGAAGACGTTAAGGTTGAACAAACTACCGGTTTACCGATTCTTACGGTGAATATTGATCGTGAGAAGATTGCGCGCTTAGGTGTGAATATTGCCGATGTTCAGGAGGCCATTGCGATTGCCATGAATGGACGTGAAGCAGGCACTTTGTTTCAGGGTGACCGACGTTTTCAGATTGTAGTGCGATTGCCTGATGCAGCCAGAGCTGATATGGAGACATTTAAACGCCTGCCTATCAAAATAAATGGCAAAAGTGATGCGTCCAGGTATCTGCAACTTGGTGAAGTTGCCAGTATTGATATCGCACCTGGCGCTAACCAATTTAGTCGTGAAAATGGTAAGCGTAATGTCGTCATCACGGCCAATGTACGGGACCGTGATATAGGCTCGTATGTGGCGGAAGCGCAGCAGCGTACCCAGCAGGAGGTCAAAATCCCCGCAGGTTATTGGGTGAATTGGGGTGGTACATTCGAGCAATTACAATCTGCTAGCAAGCGCTTGCAGATAGTGGTGCCCTTGGCATTGTTCTTGGTATTCATGCTGTTATATGCCATGTTCAATAATCTTAGGGATGGTTTAATTGTATTTACCGGCATCCCTTTTGCATTGACCGGAGGCGTGCTCATGCTATGGCTGCGTGATATCCCGCTTTCAATATCTGCCGGTGTAGGCTTCATTGCTTTATCTGGCGTGGCGGTACTGAATGGTTTGGTCATGATTAGCTTCATTCGTAACCTACTTGCCCAAGGTAAGCCCTTAGATGAGGCTATTGAAGAAGGTAGCATCAGCCGCTTGCGACCTATCTTGATTACTGCACTTGTTGCTTCCCTAGGGTTTGTGCCGATGGCGATTGCAACCGGCACCGGTGCAGAAGTACAAAGGCCGCTGGCCACGGTAGTGATTGGCGGAATCTGGTCATCAACAATCTTGACTTTACTGGTATTGCCGTCACTGTATCAATTGGTTTATCGACGCAGGGATGGGCAAGCCTGAGGGTGTTTGCACAAGGCTAAGTGAGGAATTAACCAGTGGTTGCTATAAAATGCATCAAAGACCATCTCCAACATTGATTCCGGGGGCATCTGATACCAGTATTATTAATACTGGTATCTCGTATAGCTACAGTATCGATTCAATATTGGATTTGGCGGCATTGTTTGCTTGTATTGCATGTAAGCGCTCGCGAACAAAGCTGATGTGACCTCGCAACACATAAAAAAGGTCGCCATAAGAAGCAGGGATTTTTATCTTGTTCACAGACTCATCAATATGATCCAGTGTATTGAGTAGCTTCTCAAGCTCGTTGCTATCCACAGAGGGTTTGAATGCGTCACGTTCAATTTCCAATAAATTTTTATACCACGGATAGATGCGGGACTGTATGCGCCAGCGATAAATGGTAGGGATTATTTTCAGCCCAGGAATAAGTAATAACACCAGAGGTACTACAACAGTCAGAATGCGATTAACAAGGCTGGCTAGCCAAAATGGCAAGATGCGATAGAGAAAGCTTTTCCCCGAGGTATAAAAGCGGGTTGCATCGGAACTCATTTGAAACTCATGTGCCACTGGTGCAGGGAACTCGCCACGTTTTCTAAACAGGCCGGGAGAGCCATGCACTTCGCGGGCAGCTTCGAGCAAAGCATCAGACAGTGCGGGGTGCAGACTTTTGCGGGCAATGAGCTCTACAGTTGGGCCGATTAAATAGACATTGTCCGCCGGCGTGTTTTTTCCAAAATCAATCGCACCTTGAGGTAGCTCCAGCTTGTTCAGGGAATTAATCCGTCTGGTGTAACCATCAGCCTGGCTAAAACTAAACAGATTGATATCTGGGGTGTGCAGCAATTGATGGATAACATCAGTAGCAACGGAGTCCCCCATTAGAAAAAGTGCATCGATATGATTTTGCAGCAAGGCTTGCACTGAGTCGCCGGGCGGCGTGTTGACAAAGACTGTATCTCCTTTTGGTTCAATGCCATTGAGTTTAAGTAGCGCGAGCGCCAGAGCCTGCGTGCCGCTTCCTTCTTGGCCGATGTCAATTCGTTGGCCTTTAAAGTCGGAAAGTAAGGTTTTGGGCTTGCCGCGATAAAAAATCATGAGAGGCTGGTATGAGATGCTGCCTAGCGAGAAGAGCTTGTCAATGTTGATATTGTCAACTTCGCCGCCTTGGATAAAGCCAACATCGACATCTATTTTCGGATTAATTAATTTTTTCAGGTTATCTGCCGAACCTTCGGATGGAAGAATCTTTAGCTTGATACCTTCTTTTGCCAGAATCTTTTTATATTTTTCAGCGTTCTTCTGAAAAGTGCTGCCATTGGGGCCGCTAGTAATGGTGATGGTATTCGGCGCCGCCGTGTTAAACGACAAAAATACCGCCAAGCTTATTGCCAGGCTAATGATAAGAATGATGCCTATAGATACAATAAGGCTGCTACCGTACAGCGAGTTGATTTTCTCAATAGCCCGGACAAGACAATTTTTTTCTGCCATCTCAATAACCTTCTGCTTTGATAAGTTATGGGAACTAGAGTTAAGATTATAAGCGCCTTAAAAAATTCGGTGTTCTTATCTTTCTGATGACAAGGAGTCATTGTTTTGCGGTACACTATTTACGCAAGGTAGCGCTTCGTTTAAATTCAATAACGTTATTGAGGGATTAATGATGAAAAAATTACTATCTGTAGCTTTGGTTATTGCATTAGGTTGTGTTTCGGCATCTGTCATTGCCTGTCCAAAAGGTGAGACTATGACTGGTGGTACTGGCAAGCATCACAAAGGTGGTACATGTACACCTAAAGTAGCAAAAGACGCAGCACCAATGGCTAAAAAAGACGCAGCGCCCGTTAAAAAATAACTATTCGGCATTTGATACACCAATAAAACCACCCTCGGGTGGTTTTATTATTGAGGTATGGGGCTTAAAAAACGCACGGAAATCAATTGGATTCAACTTCCTCTATGCTAGGTCGGGCCAAGTTACCCAACCAGCCTACCATTAGTGCATTAATATATCCTGCACACGCGCCCAGTACGATACAAGAACCTATCGACACAATGGCATTCTGAAATGACATTGATAGCAGAATGTCTTGATTGAACAATCCAGGAATACTTAGAAATGCCCAAATAGAAGCATATCCATAAATCATTGCGGGCGTAACTGATAGCTGAGTAAAGACGCTCAATCTCATTAATGCCGCGATGACCGCGGCAATCAATATTGGCGCCCATAGCTGATTTGCAATATCGCCAGATAAAGGGTTATTGAGGATGAGTAATGCAGAAATCCACGAAGCAACGGCACCAAGCCCTATATGTATTATCGTTGAATAGAACGCCTGATTTTTATTGATGCCTCCGTTCAAGTGAAAGAAGCATGCCCAAGTGATAAAGATCGGCCATGCTGGAATAAATGGAAAGTAGCTTAAAAGATAGACAGCTACTGCCGTAAGTGTAAATCCAGACAATGTGATTGCATTAATTAGCTTCATGTTGACTCCTGATAGAGTTGATAGCGATAATTTTTTATTTAGGATTCAGGCCTGGCCTTTGATGACCATTGCTACATATTCTTCTGTGGTGATAGTGCCGCCTAATGTTTCAGCGATTTGTTTGTCGCGAGATGGTAACGAGTCTTGCAGGTTATCTATGCGCTTCCACTGTGCAAACGGAGCGGCACAGTCTTTTTGTGGTACGTAGTTTGACGACTCTAGGCGCTGGTATTTGTGGATATACCGCGTGCAGTTAATAAAGACCTCAGTGATATTGACTGTCACAATGATTTCCGCACCTGGGAACTCATCAAGCCATGCACTTTTAATGTCGGCAACCGCTGTGCCATGCACACGCACTCTGTGGGGTGTTTCAAAATCAATAAACAGCATGCCGATTTTAGGGTTAGCAGTAATGTTACCTGTAGACAAGTACATGCCATTGCCATCGTAACTAGGGAACACCAAAGTTTTACCGTTTAAGACTTTGACAAAACCGCGACTCCCGCCTTTGTACGAGCAGGTTGGGTAGCCGCGATGGTCAATCGTGCTTAAAAAGAACATATCTCTGCTCTCAATAAATCCTTTGTGCTCATCAGCAAATTCGTTACTAACTATGTTTGATTGAACCGCATTCGCTAATTTCTCAGTCTCAAATATTTTTTGTAATGCTTTGTGTTGATTGCCATATAAATCGCTCATAAAGCTTCCTAATTTAATTATCCATTTATCGGACACATAAAAATATTGTTTATATTTTTATGAAGATATATTAATGATTTATGTTTATATTGGTCAATTAACTGGCTATATTTATATGTTCGATAGATGGACATATAAATTGGATTCATTTAATGAAAATCAAAACCCCCAATCAATCAATAACTGCTCAATCAAGCCAATCTGCTGGCAGTTTAAATCGCTCGCTCATATTGATAAACGCAATTTCTCGGGGCTCAAGAAAGGGAAGCTTGCTGACTGAGCTTGTAGCTAGAACAGAGTTGCCGCGTTCAACTATTCATCGAGTGTTGGATATGCTGATTGAGATTGGGTGGATAGAACGAGATGAAATAAGTGCTCGTTTTAAACTAGGCCTTGATTTGGCGGCATTAGGCTATTCGGCAATCACACACAATCCTTTGGAGCGTATAGCTAGTGCGGAGCTAAGTGCGTTGGCTGAAGATATTAATCAGGTCGTCTATTTAGGCGTTAGGTCTGGGCTTGATATGGTGTGTATAGGGCGCTATGAAAATCAATCACAGATTATGGTTGGAAGAGGTTGGGTGGGTATGCGCGGGCCATTAGGTATGAGCCCAAGTTGCATGGGCATGTTTTCAAAGATGCCAGCTTCTGAAATAGAAGAAATCGTTAAGGCGAATATGTCGCGCTATTATCGTATTGAAGGGTTTGATGAGCTTGGATTCCGGCGAAACTTGGATGAGTCGATGAGAGTTGGCTACGGCACTTATGACAATATCCTGTTAGACAGAACCGCAAGTGGATTAGGCGTAGCTATCCTAGACGCATCTGGTTATCCTATTGCTTCTATAGGAACGACTTACATTACTGGATGGTTGTCTGAAAGCCAGAAGCAGGCATGCATAGAAAAGTTATGTAAAGTAGCATCCAGAATCTCTTTGACATTGTTTGGACGACTCTGTGGTGATTAGTCTTAATTAGTAAGAAAACTTGGTTTCCACTAAAACAATCAACTACTCTGCGAGTGATTGTTTTCACGCCAAGTGTGAGGTGGCAATAATCCTAGAGTAGGTATGCATTTTTCAATGCACTTGCTTATCAAGTGCATCGTTCAGATTAACTTAGTCTCTGGAACCAAGATAGTCCATTTTGCCTAACTCAACGCCGTGATGGCGCAGGATGTTGTAAGCCGTAGTCACATGAAAATACACGTTTGGATTGACCCAGTTTAAGAGGTAAGCTTGCCCTTTAAACGTTAAGTTTGTCTTACGTACGGTAATGACAATGTCACGATTTTCCGAACCTTCCAACTGCATGGGTTTGATGGTGTCTATAAAGGCTATTGTTTTGGCGATACGTGCTTGTAGGTCAGCAAAGGTAGTCTCGTTGTCTTCATACTTAGGAATCTCTACGCCAGCTAAACGAGCGGCAGCGCCTTTGCTCATATCTGTGGCGATTTGCACTTGACGTGTGAGCGGGTACATATCAGGTGAAAGACGCGCATTTAGAAATATGCTGTGGTCGATCTTCTTAGTATCTGCATGGTGCTCTCCTTTTTTGAGCACAGCCGAGAGGTTGGTTAATATGCGTTTTAACGATGGAATGGTGAAGTCGTACATAGTTAACATGATGTTCAATCCTAAAAGATAAATAAGTTTTAATAAGCGCTTTTAATCTAGCGGCAATGATTACAATACGTTGAGTGTTAAATGATATGTATAGTTTGCGTTTTGGTATTTATTTTTCAGAGAACTCGGTCGTTAATATGTCCTGAACAAGCTCCAGCCTGACCAAGGGGCTGTCTAATTCCAGCATCCTTTGTTTTTGTATGAGCGGCATATTGATGATTTCACACCAGCGGTTTGCAACCCATGAGCAGTCTTGCAGTTTATAGGGCTTGCTAATTGGCATATCAAGCTCGGTAACACCTTGCACGCTTAGGGCTGCGATTAGCCGTTCAAGATGCATTTGAGTAAGCTGTAAGTCATCTGGAATTGGCATGCTCATCTCGTTTGCAATATCCTCAACCTCGCCTATCCATAGCCCGTCTTTTTGTTGTGTTGCAGAATTCACCAGAAATCGGTGCTGACCTAAACAACGTATCGTAATTAGGCCGGGCGTGGTAACGTCGGCATCTAATATGGTGAATTCTGTGCCAACTTTGGCAAATGGTATAACTGTTTTATTGTCAGCTAGGCTAGCTTCTTCAGTATTGTTATCAGTATATACGGCCACTACGCCAAAGGTAGTCTTGTTACGCAGGCACGCACTTACCATGTCTAGATAGCGTGCCTCGAATATCCTCAGCGGTAACAATCCTTCGGGGAAAATCACCACATTTAACGGGAATAGCGGTAAGGAGTAGTGTGTCATCAATAGTCAATAGCGCATGAATTGTGGAATGAGATAATCGCTCAAAAACATCTTGATGTGTTTATCTTACCCTAGTGACTTTTTTTAACATAGCTACTACAGAAAAATAAATCATCTAATCATCAATATTGAGGCGGTTTCATATATCTCTAGCTCATTGATAGGAGTATGTAAGTAGCCTCACAATCAATGCCCTCAGTGTGTAGTCTTTGGTATTAGCTTACACAGTTTCAGGCATCTTTTATGGATTAGCTCTGTCGTGGTATTACCAAGGCAAAGTTTCACCCTGATGAAAGAAACCACCACTAGCGCCACTAGCATCTAGCGTGGCTAAAAGCACGCTGGTTTTACCGCCATCTGCAACTTCCATTGGTGCATTGTCACCGCCAAGCTCGGTTTTTACCCAACCTGGATGCGCTGAGTTCACTTTGATATTGGTGTCGCGAAGCTCGTGCGCCAAATGCACGGTGTACATATTCAATGCGGTTTTGGAGGCGTTATAGGCAAATGCTTTTGCAGGATCGATTGGGGAGTTTGTCATGCTGTGTAAAGTAAGCGAGGCTAAGATACTGGATAAGTTAACGATGCGGCCAGCGGGTGCATTTTTGATGAGCGGTAATAGTTTTTGTGTCAGTGCAATGACTGCAAAAAGATTGGTTTGAAAGGTGTTTTGTAAAACCTCTAAACTGACCGAGCTGCTGTTACTTCCCATGAGCGGTTCTTGTAGTATGCCGGCATTATTCACCAGAATATCTAGTTTTCCGTAGTGCTTGTTCAAATAATCAAATGCATCATCTGCTGATTTAGCTTGAGTGGCATCGTAAATAATTGCTTCAGCTTTAAAACCCAGTGCCTGTAATTCTTTGGCTGCTGCCTGACCTTTAGCGACATCGCGTGTGCCAATCACTACTGTAATGCCTTGTTCACCTAATCCTTTAGCCGTTTCAAAGCCGATGCCACGATTAGCGCCTGTAATAAAGGCTACTTTTTCTGTTTGCTGTTCCATTTTTCTATCCTTAAATGTAAATGCTGTTAGTGAGTAATATGATTTTGTACCAATCGGTAGTTAAATAGTAAGGTAGTTAAAAATGTTTGTCAAATATATTTATACCTAGTGGTACAATAATATTTTTATAACATTATTAAAAGTCTTATGAGTGATGTAATCGACACTGAGAAGCTGGAGCAACAATCTGCTAAAAGCCCCGTCAAGTCGCGTGGGCGTCCGCTTGCGTTCAATCAAGATGAGGCGCTAGAACGTGCCTTGCAAGTATTTTGGTCGCGCGGTTATGAGGGTACGTCTATGGCGGAGTTGGTCGATGCCTTAGGTATCAATAAGCCAAGTATTTATGCCACCTTTGGTAACAAGGAGGCGTTGTTTCGCAAAGCCTTAGCCAAATATTTGGCGGGGCCGGTGGCTTATGTGGCTAAGGCGATGAGTGAGCCAACGGCGTATCAGGTTGCTGAGAAGTTTTTGACGAGCTCTGCTGAGTTCTTGACTAATTTAGATAACCCGCGTGGTTGCATGGTTGTGCAGGCGGCGCTAACTTGCGGGCAAAGCTCAACGATGATTCAGCAGGAGCTGATTGACCACCGCAAAAACTATGAAAATCTATTGAGCCAGCGTTTTGAACTGGCAAAAACACAGGGTGACCTGTCATCACAGGTGGATGCTGTAGCGCTAGCCAAGTATATCGCGACAATTCATCAAGGCTTATCTGTGCAGGCGACTAGCGGCGCCAGTAAAGATGAGTTGATGGCCGTAATCAAGCTGGCTTTGCAAAGCTGGCCGACTAAGTTTAGTTAATTTAAGTCGGCTATTTTAGCTGGTTTAGCTCCAGTTTCCGCAAATTAGGTGCTAACTTAGCCGTTGCCGTCACCACGGTGAGTGTCATGATGCCACCAAAGATTACCGATGGGATTAAACCCATTAAGCGCGCAGTCAAGCCAGATTCAAATGCACCTAATTCATTAGATGAGCCAATGAATATGCCGTTAATAGCAGATACCCGACCTCGCATAGCGTCAGGCGTAGCGAGTTGCAATATGGTGGTACGCATCACCACTGAGACACCATCAAAAATGCCTGAAAATAACAGCAGGCCAGCAGAAACCCAAAAATAAGTGCTTAAACCAAAGCCTATAATGCAAAAACCGAAACCTGCGACTGCACCTAATAGCCAGCGTCCCGCATGTTTGTTGAGTGGGTGGCGCGTGAGCCACAGTCCGGTAAAGATCGCGCCGACAGCAGGTGCTGCACGTAAAATGCCTAAACCTTCCGGGCCGTAGTGATAGATATCTTGAATGAACGCCGGCAGCATGGATACCGCTCCGCCAAATAGCACGGCGAACATATCTAGTGAAAGTGCGCCAAGGACGATTTGGTTGCTAAAAACAAAACGCAAACCCTCACGAATGCTAGTGAATACTGGTGGGCTATCCACAACAGGTGGCGGTTCTTTGACTCGTAATGACCACATGGCTACTGCGGCACCTAAACACAACAAAGACGCAAGTGAATACGCGGCAGATTTACTGGCAAAGCCAACCAAGAGGCCGCCGATCGCTGGGCCTAACACTAAACCAGATTGAAATACCGCACTACCAATGCCGGAAGCACGAGCGTATGCTTCACGCGGTAAAATAAAGGCAAATAATGTGCTGTAACTAGGCGCAATAAAGGCGCGGGCAATGCCAGTAAAAGTGATGGAGCCATAGATCCATAAGCTGGCATCGCCGCCTATCCAGCCCAGTGACAGCGCAGTGAGGGTAAGCGCATTGATGAATAACATCATCGCCGCAAGCATGCCAAAGATACGCCGTGAATAGTAGTGGTCAACCGCATGGCCGGCGAATAACGCACAGCAAAAATAAGGAATAACCTCGGCTAAACCAATCAAACCCAAAGCAAGCGTGTTATGGGTGATTTCGTAAATATGCCAGCCGACTACGACGGCCATAATTTGATAGGCCAGTACGATTTGTATACGAAACGCTAAAAGTTTAAGAAATGCGTAATTTTGGACTTTGAAGATTTGATTCATCTGGCAGCGTATTTATAAGTATTGATTATTATAAGCCTACTTTTAACCCTTACTAAGCGCAGTAATGGTTAAGCACCATATAAAAAATTGCTCGGTGAAACACTCATGTAAAATAGCCAAGTTAGTGCAGTGAATAAGGCAGTAAGCGCGGTGTGACTTTATTGTCACTCTTCGCCGATGAGTCGTCATTGACCTAGTGTGACTCTGCCGATATAGATTAGGCGCACTAACCATATAAACTGGCTGTAATGCTATATTTATATAGGTTTATTTAATGCATTAATTTTGTAGCTACAAATCTAGGTTCCTACTCAATAGTCGCTTCCCAATATTTGGCTCAATAATCGAGTACCGTTCGATAGTTCAAGCTATTGCCATGAGTCGATCAAGTATGCATTATTCGTTCAATAATACAAAAAGGATGAATATCTATATGTCTAGAAGACCTAAGAAGCCATCATTACTTGAAATAGCCATCACTGGAAGCTGGCTAGCGTCGGCAATAGCTGCAATGGTTATTTTTATAGTTATCTATATTGTCATTCCTAATGTTAAAAACCCGATACTAAAGCCATTGGCAGTTGGTTTGAGAACACCAGGCTTATATCTAATGGTCATTTTTGGGGTAATGGCCTTCGTAAAGTTTGTTTTTCAAAATAAGCCTAATAACCAATTCAATTGGAATGCTCCTCCTCACCAATCTACTGAGGTTTATAAAGCAAAATTCGACACTAGGGTTGAACCTGTGCTTAATAGTCAGCCCTCTACACAGCCACTAGAAGCTAAACCAACCCTCTGGACTTTGGAACTTATCCAAGAAATAGAGTGGAAAAAGTTTGAAGAGTTATCGACTGCATATTATCTAGAAAAAGGCATTAAAGCTAAAGCTACCTCACTAGGGGCAGATGGCGGTATTGATATAAAACTTTATCAGGATGAGTCAGGTAATCCCACTTCATTAGTGCAATGTAAAGCATGGACGAGTAAGCAAGTTGGAGTAAAAGAGATTCGAGAGTTTCTTGGTGTCATGACCCATGAGAAAATTGCTAAAGGCTTCTACATGACTTCAGGTGAATACTCTGTTGATGCCAAAGCCACTGCCACAGCTAACAGAATCACACTAATCAATGGTGTAATGTTATTAGCAATGATTAAACGTCTACCAGAGGTATCTCAGCAAAAGTTACTAGCATTAGCAACGATGGGGGACTATACAACGCCTACCTGTCCATCATGCGGTGTAAAGATGGTTAAACGTAATGGTAAGCGAGGGGAGTTTTGGGGATGTACAAACTACCCGCGCTGTAAGCAGATGCTTCATGTGAAAAGTAAAGGGCGATCTAACCTTGGATTTACAGCCTAGGTTCATTTTGCAGCTATGCGTTGATTTATTTCTTTAAATTTATATAAATCATTTATATCATTGTCAACGTTTTATGCATGTTTTCGTTATTTCAAGCTGGTAAAGCGATATTTTCACAAATTTATAGTGATTTTTAATTACTTCACTATGCAACTTGTGTAAGCTCTCGTTGCCTTAGTTGGGTCTTTGCTTATGGGGGTCTATGAGCATTCAATTATTGTACGTATAAATTATTTAAGGAATGTTATGAAAAAAGTATTACTTGCAACTCTGCTTGCATTAGGTCTTTCAAATGTTGCATTTGCGGACGATATCCTAGAATCAGCTGCTGCGGATGGTTCGTTAAAAACATTAATGACTGCAATTAAA
>JAZJZG010000011.1:0-2117 GCA_040389995.1 Pseudomonadota bacterium
GATAACGAACGTACCGTGAGCTATGCCGAAGTCACCGCCGCGCATGGCCATGACGCATTTTTAATGCCAGATCCGCATTACCATGCGATTTTGCGCAATTACTTGAATAATATTCCAGTGACTAATATTAAAGTCGAAGAACTAGCATGAGTATAAACACGGCAGAATTTAGACACGACTTCGCCATCATCGCCGGCTGGTTGCCATTTGGCGCCAAAGTGCTGGATCTAGGTTGCGGCGACGGTGCATTGTTACAGTACTTAACATCCTCACTGGAAGTGCGTGGCTATGGTGTAGAAAAAGACGATGCCAATTGGCTGGCGTGCATGACTAGCGGCATCAATGTCATACAAATGGACTTGGAAAGCGGCTTATCTGGCTTTGAAGATCAATCGTTTGATACCGTGATACTCTCGCAAACCTTGCAGGCTATGCATCATACTGAAGGCATTGTGCGCGAAATGCTGCGCGTGGGCCACGAAGTGATTGTGACTTTTCCTAATTTCGGCTACTGGCGGCATCGTATCCAATCAATCAACGGCAGAATGCCAGTATCCAAAAACTTGCCGTACCAGTGGTACGACACGCCCAATGTGCATTTATGCACCATCGATGATTTTGACCAGTTTTGCCTTAGCGGCAACATTAAAGTGAAAGAGCGCCTGATACTCACGAATAACAAACCTGTAACATTCATGCCTAACTTAATGGGCAATCTAGCCATGTACCGGTTAGAAAGTAGCTTAGAAAACAAGTAACAATCTAAATCTATCAGCTACATGACAAATACTCCCAGCGTTTGGCAGGTTCTACTGAACAAACGCATGCTCATTTGCATTTTCACGGGCTTTAGTTCTGGATTACCGCTTTATATTCTCATCAGCCTGCTACCAGCATGGCTGCGCTCCGAGGGCGTTAACCTTAAAGCCATAGGCTTATTTGCGCTGATCAACTTACCGTTTACCTGGAAGTTCTTATGGGCACCATTGTTCGATCGCTACGTTCCACCATTAGGTCGCAGGCGTGGCTGGCTGCTCATTTCACAAATATTATTATTGCTTTCCATCCCCATTTTCGGGGCGTTCAAACCTACACTGGATATTTGGTCTATCGCATATTTAGCCGGGATCGTTGCATTTTTTAGTGCCAGCCAGGATGTAGTATTAGACGCCTATCGTCGTGAGCTGCTGCTTGACTCTGAGCTGGGCCTGGGCAATGTCATACACGTGAATGCCTACAAAATCGCAGGATTGATTCCGGGCTCACTCTCCTTGATTTTAGCCGACCACATCGCCTGGAGCGGTGTATTTACGATTACTGCGCTATTTATGTTGCCTGGTATTTTAATGACGGTCTTTGTGAAAGAGCCCGCCTTAAAAAGCGGCGCTCCCAGAACCCTGCGTGCGGCAGTCACCGAACCTTTCCAGGAATTTATCGCACGCCGTGGCTGGCAATCCGCACTCTTAGTGTTAGCCTTCATCTTCTTTTATAAACTAGGTGACAGCATGGCCACCGCCTTGGCTACGCCGTTTTATCTAGACATGGGTTTCAGCAAAACAGAAATCGGCTTAATTGCCAAGAACGCAGGCTTATGGCCTAGCGTCATCGGCGGTTTATTAGGCGGCGTATGGATGGTCAAATTAGGCATTAACCGCGCCTTATGGGTGTTTGGTGCAGTACAGATGCTCGCCATTCTGGGCTTCGCCTGGTTAGCCGTGGCCGGCCACAATCTGTTCGTGCTGGGTGCTGCCATCGGCATTGAAGCTTTTGGTGTGGGGCTAGGTACGGCAGCATTTGTCGCCTATATTGCCCATACTACGCACCCGCTCTACACTGCTACACAATTTGCATTATTCACCAGTCTTGCTGCCGTACCACGCACCTTTGCCAATGCAACCACCGGCTATTTGGTCGATGATCTAGGCTGGAAAAATTTCTTTATATTCTGCTTTGTGGCGGCAATACCCGGCATGTTACTGCTTTTTAAAGTAGCGCCTTGGCATGCTGTAGAAAAGCCTTTGTAAGGTTGATTGAATAGCGCCGACTAACTCTTGCCAGCTTAATTTTGGGCGTAAGGAGTAAGGTCATGACACTAGCCAGTAAAATCTTCATCGTAT
>JAZJZG010000012.1:0-7050 GCA_040389995.1 Pseudomonadota bacterium
ATTCTTAATAATTTATTTGGGGTCGATTTTGCGATAAAGCGATCTAACGCCGACGCAAATAGCTGTCTATCAGCTTGATTAAATGCGGCTGGGCCAGCAATATCGACACCGTTGTCACGTAATGCTTCCATTAAGTTGCGCATGGCAAGGCGTTCTTTAATATTTGCGCTTGTGTAAAGCTCGCCACGCGGATTTAGCGCATGACCGCCTTTTTCTATCACTTGTGCGGCCAATGGAATATCTGCGGTAATTACTAAATCACCAGCTTCAAGTACTTGCACAATCTTGTTGTCAGCCACATCAAAACCACTGGGGACTTGCATGGTCTTGATGTAAGCCGATGGTGGCGTGCGTAAAAACTGGTTGGCAACCAGCGTGGTGGTGATTTTAGTACGCTCTGCCGCCCTGAATAGAATTTCTTTAATCACCACAGGGCAGGCGTCGGCATCTACCCAAATCCTCATCTTCTTATACTCTAGCGCCCTCTGCCGCCGCTTCTATGCTGGCTGCCCGGGTTGGCGTTGCTGCGAGTAGGGTTGTTACCATTTGAATTGCCGCGATTAAAGTTGCCATTATTACTTTTAGGCGCGAATAATGCAGGCTGCGGCATCGCTTGATGGCGTGCGGCTTCAGACATGTTTTTTGTCGAAGTGCTTGGTGAGTTAGGGTTGGCTTGGTTTCTACCTTGAGACTGACTTCTGTTTTGATTGCGACCAGCATTTTGACCAGCACCATTCCTGTCACTATTTGTTGCGTCTTGTGGTTTGCGTTGTTCGCCACGAGCTGGCCTGCCATGCGGCTGCCTAGGTGCGCGCGGCGCTTCAGGTTCAGGGTTGGCGTTGGGTGTAAAGCCCTCTACATGCACTTTCGTGATTTCACGTTTAATCAGCTTTTCGATATCTTTCAGTAGTTTCAGTTCTTCGCGGTCCACTAACGATACTGCCGCGCCGCTACTACCTGCACGGCCAGTACGGCCAATACGATGCACGTAGTCTTCGGGCACATTAGGTAACTCAAAATTCACTACTTGTGGCAACTGGTCAATATCTAGCCCGCGCGCAGCGATGTCAGTCGCGACTAACACTCGCATGGAGCCATCTTTAAACTGGGCTAGTGCTTTGGTGCGTGCGCCTTGGCTCTTATTGCCGTGAATTGCGGCGGCCTGAATGTCATCTTTAATCAGTTTTTCCGCCAAACGATTGGCGCCGTGCTTGGTGCGGGTAAATACCAGCACTTGTTTCCAGTCGTGGTGCTTAATGAGGTAGCTCATCAAATCGCGTTTATGGCTTTGTGCGACCATGTGCACGGTTTGCTCAACCAATTCTGAAGCGGTATTGCGACGTGCTACCTCAACGAATCCAGGGTTATGTAACAGGCCATCTGCTAAGCCTTTGATTTCGTCAGAGAAGGTTGCAGAGAATAGTAAGTTCTGACGTTGTTTAGGCAGCATCGCTAATATTTTCTTGATATCGCGAATAAAGCCCATATCCAACATACGGTCGGCTTCATCTAGCACTAAAATCTCAACGCCTGATAAATCCACATTTTTTTGATTGGCGTGATCAAGCAAACGACCCGGCGTGGCGACCAGAATATCCAGCGGTTTTTTCAAGCGGGCAATCTGTGGGTTCGCGTTGACACCACCAAAGATTACGGTAGATGTCAGTGGTAAATATTTACCATAAGTTTTTACCGATTCTTCAATCTGTGCGGCTAATTCACGTGTAGGCGTAAGCATCAGGCAGCGTGGGCGGCCTTTAGCCACTGCGGCCAAAGGTTCTTGGCTGAGTAAATGTAAGATTGGTAAGGTAAAGCCAGCGGTCTTGCCGGTACCGGTTTGTGCGCCTGCCAGTAAATCGCCACCGCTTAATACTTGCGGAATTGCCTTAGCTTGAATCGGCGTAGGTGTGGTGTAGCCTGCGTCACCAATGGCGCGCAAGATGGGTTCAGATAATCCTAATTCGTTAAAATTAAGTGTGTTTGTTTCAACAAGCGATGTTGTTTCAATTGACAATGTAAAGCTCCAGCTAGAGTTAAGCCGACCTATTACTTATGAAGCAACACCAATCGAGGCAGGCAATGTAGTAATCATTCATGGATGATTCGAAAATCAAGAAGATTAGGGTAGAGACCGCTACGCTGATTGGTTGGCGTAGGGACTAGATATTTAGTGCATGGGATTATACGGGGTATTGAGATTAAAGCTAGCGCCAAAAATGGTTGACAGAATTTAGTACTACTGGCCTTTGCCATAATCACGGTCCAGCAGGCTGTAATAATTTGAAGGTTCCAGCACAGTAGGTATCGCTTCTTCGTCCAAATTAGGATGGTCTTTGCTGTAATGTAAACCGCGGCTTTCCTTGCGTGCTATCGCACTTTCAACGATTAGCTCGGCTACTTGTAACAAGTTGCGCAGTTCTATCAAGTCGTTGCTGATTTTGAAGTTGCTGTAAAATTCATGTACTTCATCGCGCAGCATATGGATGCGATGCAGTGCGCGGCTTAAGCGTTTATCGGTGCGCACTATGCCGACGTAATTCCACATAAAGCGGCGCAACTCATCCCAAGTGTGGGTAATCAGCACTTCTTCATCGGCATCCGTCACGCGGCTTTCATCCCAGTAAGGTAGCGTTGGCGTAGGTTTGGTGGGCTGATTTAAAATATCCTCTGCCGCTGCCTCGCCAAATACCAGACATTCTAGCAGCGAGTTGCTGGCCAGGCGGTTAGCACCATGCAAGCCCGTGCAAGCGGTTTCACCTATGGCATATAGGTTTTTGATGTCGGTGAGGCCTTTAGCGTCGACCATGACGCCACCACAACTATAATGAGCTGCGGGTACTACCGGAATCGACGTTTTGCTGATATCGATCCCTAGCTCTAAACAGCGGCGATAAATATTAGGGAAATGTTCCTGGATAAACGCTAACGGTTTATTTGAAATATCCAGATAAACGCAGTCTAAGCCGCGCTTTTTCATTTCATAGTCAATTGCGCGCGCGACGACATCACGCGGTGCAAGCTCTTCACGCGGGTCATGATCCGGCATGAATCTAGTGCCATCGGGTAACCGGAGCACCCCGCCTTCACCCCGTACCGCTTCACTGATTAGAAATGATTTGGCATGCGGGTGAAATAAACAGGTTGGATGGAACTGAATAAATTCCATATTGGCTACGCGACAACCGGCGCGCCACGCCATCGCGATGCCATCACCAGTGCTGACGTCTGGATTAGTGGTGTACAAATACACTTTACCTGCGCCACCAGTCGCTAAAATAGTATTTTGGGCGGCAATGGTGGTTACTTTTCCTGTGCTGTTATTCAGCACGTAGGCACCTAGGCAAGCATTGTCGTCGGTTTGTTCAACTTTGGTATGTGTCACTTTACGCGTGGTGATTAAATCAACGGCAATGTGGTTCTCTAGCACCGTGATATTCGGGTGCTGCTTTACTTTTTCAGAAAGCGTTATTTGTACTGCATGCCCGGTGGCGTCTGCCGCATGAATGATGCGGCGCTGACTATGACCGCCTTCCCGGGTTAAGTGGTAGCCGCTGTTATCTTGCTCGCGGGTGAATCCTACGCCTTGTTCAATCAGCCATTCAACGGCGTGCTTGCCATGTTCTGCGACTAATCTAGTCACCGCTTCATCACATAGGCCGCCGCCTGCAATCAAGGTGTCTTGAATGTGATTGTCGATACTGTCATTGACATTGAGTACCGCAGCAATGCCGCCTTGCGCCCAGTCACTGGCGGTATCATTAATGCTACGCTTATTGACCAAGCAGACTTTTTTTTGCTCTGCAGTACGTAGTGCAACCGTTAAGCCAGCTAGGCCGCTGCCTATGATTAAGACATCAAATTGCTGCATGGTTATGCTGTAATTTCTTTAGTGAAAGTGAGTGCATGAAAGGTTAAGAAGTGGAACTTCTAAGAGTGTATCGCTGTCTCGATAAAAGGCAATAGAAACAATTAATAAACGTAACAAAAGTTGAATAAACAATTTGTAATGTAAGTTAGGGGAAAAAGTGATGATACAGTCCGGTAAATTATTAGGATTAACAGCATTTAGCACTGGGCCATTAAGTTTGGGCGTGAATTTAGGACAATTTAGTTTAGTGCAACCTGCCATGCAAGGTTATACTTCTGGAAGTGAAAAAACACATATTAACACTAAGCCAACAGGGAATTTAACAGCAGTGGCCGTTACTCCAGTAGCAGGCAATCGTGAGATTGACCATGAATTAGTCTTGCGCGCGCAACGCGGCGACAAGCGCGCATTTGGCATGTTGGTAGAAAAATATCAGCGTAAATTAGGCCGGTTATTGTCACGCATGATACGTGACCAATCTGAAATTGAAGATGTAGTGCAAGAGTCGTTTATTAAGGCGTATCGTGCATTGCCTAACTTTCGTGGGGATAGTGCGTTTTACACTTGGTTGTATCGTATTGGCATCAACACTGCAAAAAACTATCTGGTTTCAGCGGGCCGTAGACCAACGGTTAGCACCGACATTGAAATTGAAGATGCCGAGAATTTTGAAGATGGCAATGAATTGCGTACGATGGAAACGCCAGAGTCTTCGATGATGACCAAGCAAATCGCGCAAACGGTGAATGATACCGTAGCCAGCTTGCCGGAAGAATTGCGCACAGCCATTACCCTGCGTGAAATTGAAGGTTTAAGTTACGAGGAAATTGCAACAATTATGTCTTGCCCGATAGGCACCGTGCGCTCACGTATATTCAGGGCGCGTGAAACGATAGCCTTGAAGTTAAGGCCGTTATTAGATACGCCAGATAATAAGAGATGGTAGCTGAAAATCAGTTGTTTAGCGGGTAGTCGATTATTTGCTAATAGCTGGATGCCAGTGATATTCAATAAAAAAACGTATGAGATTTAGGAGTAAATGATGAACGAACAAATATCTGCCCTGCTGGATGATGAAATTGCCGTAGAGGATGCAGCGCATCTGATTACGGCGGTGCAATCGAATAAGCAGGCTGCCGAGGCTTGGAGTCAATATCATTTAATTGGTGATGCCATGCGCGGTGCGGATATGTTTAGTGCAAATTTTAAGCAGAATTTAATGCAGAAAATTGAGTTGGAAGCAACGGTGCTGTCACCGAATGCGGCTTCAATAAAGCTCCCTAAGCTGCATGAGCAGCGAGCAGTCGCAAAAAGTAAATTGCCGGTCGCTTGGTCTGTGGCCGCATCCTTTGCCGCGGTAGTGGCTGTAGGCTGGGTGGTGGTGCACCAACAGGCCCAAAGTAGTAATGAGCTAGCGCCGGTTGAAGTGGCGCAAAGTATCCCAGCCGAATATCTCATGGCACATCAAGCATCTGCACCATCCCCTAGTTCGTATTATATTCAAACTGTCAATTACTCGGAGTGATAGGTATGAAGCGTCTTGTTCTGGCCTGCTTAATTGCCAGTGCAACCCTAAGTATGAATGCGTGGTCTGCCAAAGACGATGGATTGTGGCAAACCTTGCAGAAAGCCGCAGTTGCTGCACGTGCCTTAAGCTATCAGGGTATTTTTGTTTATCAAACCGGGCAGCAGATCAAATCTGTGCAGATTACACATACTTTTAATGGTAAAGGTGAGTTCGCACGTAATGTGTTGCTAGATGGCTCACCACGCGAAGTATTTAGCCAAGGTAATGATCTGGTTATTTTTAACCCTAGAAATGAAAAAATAATTATCGAAAAGCGCCGTGGTCAAAATATGTTCCCGGCTATTTTGCCTGCTAGTCTTGATTCGATTAAATCGAGTTATTCGTTACGTGCCGGAGGTGTTGAGCGCGTAGCAGGTAGGCAGGCGCAGATACTGTTTTTAGAGCCTAAGGATAATTTACGTTATAGCTATCAATTTTGGATAGATACAGAATACGGCCTTTTACTCAAGTCTGTCATGTTGAATAGTCAACATGAAATACTGGATAGTATTGCTTTTAATCAACTTGCGTTGCTCACTAATGTTGATTTAGATTGGTTCCAGCCCAATATCGATACTAAGAAAAGTTATGTGATGGAAAATGAAGTGGCTAGTGTCATTGATAACAGTGTCTCTAGCGACTGGGTAATTAAAGAGTTGCCGGCGGGGTACCGTAAAATCGACCAGATGATACAGATGGTGCATGGCAAGTCCTTACCGGTAACACACGTGGTTTTTTCAGACGGATTGGCCTCGGTGTCTTTATTTGTTGAGCCGGTGACTAAAAATATCAAACCTAGAGTCGGGCATAGCATCGTTGGTAACACTAGCTTTTATGCAAGCACAGCAAACGGCTATCAAATTACCGTTGTAGGCGAGGTGCCGGAAGTGACTGTGGCGCAGATTGCCAAGGCGGTGGTGTTTAAGAAGTAGGTAGATTAAAGCCTATTGTTAGCTTTCCTTTCGGAATTTACCAGTTTTGAATTTACCTTAGATAACATGATTCAGTATTATTTTAATAGCTAATTGATTGCCCCATGATAGAAGAATACGCTATCGTAACTGGACACATGGAAGCCCAGGCCACCCTTGAAATTGAGCGGCGTACTGCTTGTGGTCTTTGTGGGAAAAAACGCGGCTGTGGCAATGCGGTATGGGGTAAGTTGCTTGGGCACGCTAACCATACATTAACGGCTGAGAATCCGATTAACGCCAAGGTGGGCGATAGTGTCGTCGTGGGTATCGATGAGCACGCTGTGTTAAATTCTACTTTCTTTTTGTATGTGGTGCCCTTGCTTACCATGTTGATTGGTACAGTATTGGCGGACAGGTTTTTTGATAATCAGTTTTATGTCATTATCGGGGCGGTACTGGGACTGACGCTGGGATTTTTTTGGGTGAAAGGCCATCTAATTGGTCATGATAAATCTGGAGTTGCCTACGGTAAGAAATACCAGGCGATTATTTTGCGATATACCAGCGAAGATGGGCTACTGCAACTGAATTCAGATGAGCATAGTTAAATTCAAACTAAACGAGGTAAGTAGATGTTAAGAAATTGGGTAGCTGTTATTGGTTTAAGCTTAATTGCGGTGGTGAATGCAAATGTTTATGCT
>JAZJZG010000012.1:7060-13487 GCA_040389995.1 Pseudomonadota bacterium
AGCAGCAGCATGGTTCACGCTTGCACCAAAGAGCATTACCCCGAACGCAAAAACCAGCAGGAACTTGCTGCCGATTGAGAAGGCTTTACGGATAGATACTGAATGATGCATTTTGATTTTTATTTTTATACTATGCTAAAGATTTGCCGGATTTTACCGAACTTGCAGAGAAGCATGGTGCTGAAGTGGTTAATATTAGCGTGACGCAAAATGTGCGTGCGGATACTGCAGTGATGCCGTTCCCGGGTATGCCTGATGATGACCAGATGCAGGAGTTCTTTAAACGCTTTGGTATTCCCAGTATGCCTGGCCTGCCAGGGCAAAACGGTGCACCGCCGTCTGATTACAAGTCACAATCACTAGGTTCAGGTTTTATTATTAGCAGTGACGGCTACATTTTAACCAATGCACACGTGGTGAATGCTGCGGATGAGGTGATTGTTAAATTATTCGATAAACGCGAATTTAAAGCGAAAATTATTGGTTCTGATAAACGTACCGACGTTGCCCTAGTGAAAATTGACGCTACTGGTTTACCGAAAGTCACTATTGGTGACCCCAGTAAATTAAAAGTGGGTGAATGGGTAGCTGCGATTGGCTCTCCATATGGATTGGAAAATACCATGACGGCGGGTATCGTGAGTGCTAAAGGCCGCGCGCTGCCGCAAGAAAATTTCGTACCGTTTATTCAAACCGATGTGGCGATTAACCCAGGTAATTCGGGCGGGCCACTGTTCAACTTAGCGGGTGAAGTGGTTGGTATCAATTCACAAATTTATAGCCGCAGTGGTGGTTCTGTAGGCTTGTCATTCGCAATTCCAATTGATGTGGCAATTGACATCTCTAACCAATTAAAAGCTTCAGGTAAAATCACCCGTGGCTGGTTGGGCATTGCCATTCAAGAGCTTACCAAGGAGCTTGCTGAGTCGTTTGGCATGAAAAATACCAATGGTGCGTTGGTTGCAGGCGTAGAGAAAAATGGCCCGGCGGATAAGGGTGGTTTAGAAGCAGGTGATGTCATTACTAAGTTTGACGGTAAGCCGGTTATCGCTTCTACCGATTTGCCGCGTATCGTCGGTTCTACTAAACCCGGTAAAGTTGCTGTAGTAGAAATCTTACGTAAGGGCAGCCCTAAAACGCTTAACATGGGTGTAGGTGAAATGCCCGCTGAGTCAGCTGAGGTTGCACAAAGCAGCAAGCCTGCTGCAAAACCTGAAGTAAACCGCATAGGTTTGATCTTGAGAGAAGTAACACCGCAGCAAAAGAAAAAGCTTAACGGTAAAAATGGCCTGTTAGTGATAGACGCGCAAGGTGCAGTAGCACAAGTAGGCGTGCGCCGTGGCGATGTTATACTTGGTTTAAATAATACCGAAGTGCAAAATCTGGAGCAGTTTAATAAGCAGCTTGCAAGTTTTGCCGCAGGAAAAACTATCGCGTTGCTGGTGTTGCGTGGGGATAGTACGCTGTATGTACCAGTTAAAATTCCTGTGGCTAAATAGCCGGAACAGAAGTTAGCTTACATAATCAATTGATGTTAATACTTTGAATTTACTGTAAAATCAGTTCAGTTAATAATAAGGGCGCCTATAGGCGCCTTTATTTTGGTTGGCCTTTATTTTGGACCGCCCTATTAGCCAGTTAATTTCAAAGTTTAAGCCGTTTGCTAGTCGTATAAATAGACAATCTTTAATAAAATCATGAAAAATATTCGTAATTTCTCCATCATTGCCCACATTGACCACGGTAAATCTACCTTAGCCGACCGTATTATCCAGCTATGCGGTGGCTTGGCTGACCGTGAAATGGAGGCGCAAGTGCTTGACTCTATGGATATTGAACGCGAACGTGGCATTACCATCAAAGCACAAACGGCGGCTTTGCAATACAAGGCGGATGATGGCCAGATCTATTATTTAAATTTGATCGATACGCCAGGCCATGTGGATTTTAGCTATGAAGTCAGTCGCTCGCTTTCAGCCTGCGAAGGAGCGCTGCTCGTTGTCGATGCTAGTCAAGGTGTAGAGGCGCAAAGTGTCGCCAATTGCTATACCGCACTTGATTTAGGCGTTGAAGTGACCGCTGTGCTCAATAAAATCGACTTGCCATCTGCTGACCCGGAGCGTGTGATTCAGGAAATTGAAGACGTGATTGGCATAGATGCCACCGATGCCGTGCGCTGTTCAGCCAAGACAGGCTTGGGCGTGCGGGATGTGTTGGAGGCTGTGATTGCTAAAGTGCCGCCCCCGGTAGGTGATACGACCAAGCCACTTAAAGCGCTGGTGATTGATGCCTGGTTCGACAATTATGTAGGCGTGGTGATGCTGGTGCGTGTGATTGACGGCATAGTAAAGCCGAAAGATAAAATTCGTCTGATGGCAACAGGTGCAGAGCATCTGTGTGAGCAGGTGGGCGTGTTTACACCAAAATCCTTGCAGAGAACCTCGTTATCAGCCGGTGAGGTAGGTTTTATCATTGCCGGTATTAAAGAACTAGCCAATGCTAAAGTCGGTGATACGGTGACTTTAGCAGGCAGGCAAGCTGTAGAGCCGCTTGCAGGCTTTAAAGAAGTAAAACCGCAAGTGTTTGCTGGACTATATCCAGTAGAGTCCAATCAGTTTGAGGCGCTACGTACTGCGCTTGAAAAGTTGAGTTTGAATGATGCATCTTTGTTATTTGAACCTGAAAACTCTACCGCACTGGGTTTTGGTTTTAGGTGTGGTTTTCTAGGTTTGCTACACATGGAAATCGTACAAGAACGCCTGGAGCGTGAGTATGATATGGATTTGATTACCACCGCGCCAACTGTAGTCTATGAGTTGTTACTTAAAGACGGCTCAGTCGTACAGATAGAAAACCCATCACGGCTACCCGAGCCTTCACGAGTAGAAGAGACGCGTGAACCGGTGATTAACGTGAATTTATTGATGCCACAGGATTACGTGGGGCCGGTAATGACTTTGTGCAACAATAAGCGCGGCTTGCAGAAAAACATGCAGTATATGGGTCGGCAGGTAATGTTGAGCTATGAAATGCCGCTCAATGAAGTGGTGCTGGATTTCTTTGATAAATTAAAGTCAGTGTCGCGCGGTTATGCGTCTATGGATTATGAATTTCTAGAGTTTCGTGCCGCAGATTTAGTGAAGCTTGATATTATGGTGAATGGTGAGCGTGTCGATGCGTTAAGCATGATTGTGCACCGTGCTAATAGCGTGCATCGTGGCCGTGAAGTGGCTGCCAAGATGCGTGAACTGATTCCACGCCAGATGTTTGATGTAGCGATTCAGGCTTCTATAGGCGCGAACATTATTGCCCGTGAAACCGTGAAGGCTATGCGTAAAAACGTGATTGCCAAGTGTTACGGTGGCGATGTTTCACGTAAGCGTAAATTATTAGATAAGCAAAAAGAAGGCAAAAAACGCATGAAGCAGGTGGGTAACGTTGAGATTCCACAAGAAGCGTTTTTAGCAATTTTACGAGTAGAGGATAAATAAGCGATGATGTTTGCATTATTCATGATAGTGATACTGGTTATCACAGGCTTTATTTGGCTGTTAGATATTGTGGTATTACGTAAAAGCCGTGCCGCGGGTGCTAGTGAGCCTATTCTAGTAGAGTATGCTAAAAGCTTTTTTCCGGTGATTCTGGTCGTGTTCTTTGTACGCTCGTTTATTGTAGAGCCGTTCAAAATTCCATCAGGCTCAATGATGCCGACGCTGCTGGCAGGTGACTATATTTTAGTCAATAAATTTACTTATGGTTTGCGTGTGCCAATTTTAAACAATACCTTTTTTGAAATAAATCATCCAAGTCGCGGTGATGTCTTTGTCTTTCATTTTCCGCCTGAGCCTTCAATAGACTACATTAAACGTGTGGTTGGCTTGCCGGGTGACAAAATCCGTTATCAAAACAAGCAGTTGACCATCAATGGTAAGTTGCTTGATGTGCAGGATGTTGGTAATTACGAGTATATGCTACCGGGATTGAATAGCATGACCGCAAGAGAGTATCGCGAGCAGCTTGGCAGTGTGAATCACAGTATCCTCATTCACGATGTAGTTGGTAATTATGATGCAGATGCAATCGGCGCAAAGTTTGCCAATGATGAAGAGGTTACCGTGCCTGCTGGACATTATTTAGCGATGGGTGATAATCGTGATAACAGTTCGGATAGTCGGGTGTGGGGCTTTGTGCCGGAGAAGAATTTAGTCGGCAAAGCTTTTTATATCTGGATGAATTTTGACCAAGGCTCTAGAATAGGCACAGTTGTTCATTAGTTGTTCACATTAACATTGTTCAATATACCGGCGGGGAATCATGCTTAACTACAAGAAAATACAACATAGCAGCCTTAACAAGCAAAAAGGCATAACTTTCATCGGCATGCTTTTCATGGCTGGGATTTTGGTGTTTGTCGCGTTAATCGTGATGACCGTATTTCCAGCTTATACGGAATATTTTTCAGTTAAAAGTGTAATAAAATCAATGAATAAAGAATCATTAAACTCCATGAGCAAAAAAGACATCATGGATGCGTTCAATCGGCGTGCTAGCACTTCCTATGTGACGGTGGTAACCGGTAATGATTTAACCATAGATAAAAACAGCGCGGGCGAGACGGTTGTTTCGGTGCAATATCAAGTGACCAAGCCATTAGCCGGCAATGTAAGTGTGCTACTTGATTTTTCAGCTTCCAGTGATGGCAAATAAGCTGGTAGATCGTTTGGTTAATTTCTTATTACAATTTCAATGACCCAGCAGGTTTTAGTAAAGCGCTTAACGTACAAGTTTACAAACGCCGACCTGTTAACGCAGGCGCTAACACATCGTAGTTACAGCGCTCAAAATAACGAGCGGCTAGAGTTTTTAGGTGACGGTGCACTTAACTTTATTATTGCAAATCAGTTATACCAGCGCTTTCCCAGCCTCGCTGAAGGTGACCTAAGCCGCTTACGTGCACAGTTAGTAAAAGAGGCGACTATCAGTGAAATCGCATTTGCATTGAATCTGGGCGATGCACTTAAACTGGGTGAGGGCGAGTTAAAAAGTGCTGGTTGGCGTAGGCCATCTATATTGGCCGATGCGTTAGAAGCTATAATCGGTGCGGTATATCTCGATGGTGGATTTGCGGCCGCAGAGGCGCTGGTGTTAGAGCTTTATGCAAATAAACTTGATACCATAGATCCTAAAGTGATCGATAAAGACCCTAAGTCTTTGTTGCAGGAATTATTGCAAGGTAGAAAAGTAGCGGTGCCGGAGTATGTCGTGACTCACACCGGCGGTGAGGCACATGCTCAAGTGTTTATCGTGGAATGTAGTATAGAAAAGTACAATATACGCACGGTTGGTGAAGGTACTAGCCGTCGCATCGCAGAACAGCAAGCGGCACAATTGGCGTTGGTCGCATTGGAAAAATACGCTATGGAAAAACCAAAAAAATGACAGACTCAGAATCAAATGCAGATGCAGGCATAAATTCAGCATTCAAATGTGGTACGGTGGCAATTGTTGGTCGACCGAACGTAGGTAAATCAACGCTACTTAACCATATTCTCGGCATGAAGTTAGCAATTACTTCACGCAAGGCGCAAACAACGCGCCATCGTTTGCTGGGTATCCATACTACTGACGATACACAGTTTTTGTTTGTCGATACCCCAGGTTTTCAGCAAAAGCACCTGAATGCTTTGAATAAAGGCTTGAATAAAACCGTTACGCAAGTCCTAACAGAAGTCGATGTTGTGCTATTTGTGATAGAGCCTATGAAATTAGGTGAGGCTGATCGTAAAGTATTACAGTTATTGTCAGAAAAAACACCCACAATTCTGGTAGTGAATAAATCAGATCTGATGGGGGATAAAGGTAATCTATTACCATTGATCCAAGATTTTGATTTGGAATTCCCATTCTCAGAAATCGTGCCAGTCAGTGCTAAAAAAAGCTTAAATCTTGATGAGCTTCTAGCAACAGTCCGTAAATATTTGCCTGAGCAAGCGGCGATTTATTCAGAAGATGAGCTCACCGATAAAAATGAACGCTTTCTGGCGGCTGAATTAGTGCGCGAGAAAATCTTCAGGCTGCTGGGCGATGAGATCCCTTATTCAGTGGCAGTGGAGATTGAGAAATTTGAGGTTGTTGGTAATTTACGTCGAATTTTTTGTGCCATCATTGTGGATAAAGATAGCCAAAAACCCATGCTTATCGGTAAAAATGGCGATAAAATGAAACAAATTTCTACTGAAGCCAGACAAGATATGGAGAAATTGTTTGGTGGAAAAGTATATTTAGAGACTTGGGTAAAAGTCAAAGGTGGCTGGGCTGATGATGAAAGGGCGTTAAAAAGCCTAGGATATTAATATCGGATATTAGTAGAAGTATGGGATTCAATTCAGTTATTTAGTTCAGGCTATTAGCTCAAGGTATGCACAAT
>JAZJZG010000013.1:0-8468 GCA_040389995.1 Pseudomonadota bacterium
CATGCGCGCTGCTTATAATCGTGAGCTGGATGACCTTGATGCGCATCTGCCATTTCTCGCTTCGGTTGGCTCGGTAAGTCCGTATATAGGCTTATTCGGCACCGTATGGGGCATTATGAATGCGTTCAGAGGCCTGTCCAATGTGGCGCAAGCGACGTTGAGCCAAGTGGCACCAGGGATCGCTGAAGCATTAGTCGCAACGGCGATTGGTTTATTTGCCGCGATTCCGGCGGTGATTGCCTATAACCGTTTTGCCACCAGTGTTGATCGACTTTCAGTGCGATACGAAAGCTTTATGGAAGAATTCACCAACATTTTGCAACGTAAGTCATAGGGTCGAACGGAATGTCACGTACTCGTAAACGCCGCTTGATGAATCAAATCAATGTTGTGCCATATATTGATGTTACCTTGGTATTGCTGGTGATTTTTATGGTCACCGCGCCTATGACGAATCCCGGTGTGGTTGATTTACCCAAAGTTGGCCAGGCCTTAAAACAGCCACAAGAGCCGCCCGTGGTGCTGACAGTCAAATTGAATCACAAAATCGAGCTGGATAATAAGGCGATGGCACGCGATGAATTGCTGTTAGCCGTGCGCCAAGCACTCACTAAGTCGCCGGATCGCTCCGTGGTCATTGCCGCCGATAAAAATGTGAAATATGACGACGTGATTGGTGTGATGGATCTACTTAAACAAAATAAAGTCGATAAAGTTGGCCTGCTGTTAGCACCGGCTTCATAAACCTTATGTTACGTCAGCGTGAAAATAAAGACTCATTCAAGGCCGGTGTGCTATCTGTTGGCGTACACGCGATATTGCTGCTTGCATTGTTGATTTCATTCAATTGGAAAACAACACATCCTATGAATGTTGCTGAGGTCGAATTATGGGATAGTTTACCCAATATAGCTGTAACAAAACCGTTGCCAGAGCCAGTCATAAAACCTGAGCCAGTAGTCAAGGAGGAGCCAAAACCAGAGCCCAAGCCAATTGTGGAAGAAAAACCTAAAGAAGAGCCAAAAGTCGATATAGCCTTGGAAAAGAAAAAGAAAGAGCTGGAGCTTAAAAAGGTAGAGGAAAAACTTAAAGCAGATCAAGCATTAGAGCAAAAGAAAAAATTGGCCTTGCTGCAGGAGCAAACGCGTCTAGACGATTTGCACGATAAAGAAAAGCTGTTGAAAGATAATAAAGCCAAGGCGCAGAAAGATGCACTAAAACAGATACAACAAGATATGGCTGCAGATGCAAGAAATGCAGATAATCAACAGGCGCTTGGTGCAAAAGCGGCCGCCAATGCGGGCATAGTTGCTGAATTTCAAAATAAAATCCGCACTAAAATCCGCGGTAACGTTAATAAAACCTTATGCGGGGATGGTAATCCTGAGCTCAAATTTGATATAGGTTTGTTGCCAACAGGTGAGTTAAATGGCAATCCTAAGTTGGTTAAATCCAGTGGAAGTCCGGCATGCGATGAAGCAGTTGAACGGGCTATCATGGCCTCAGAGCCTTTACCGTTGCCGAGTGACAGCTCACTATTCTCGCAGTTCAGGAACCTAAAGCTAACATTCAGGCCTAACGATGGCGGTTAAATTTACACAAATTTTGCCGAGAGCATTAATGTAACAAAGTGTAAATCGTGTGGCATCAAAATGTGATTGCAGTAGAATTTAGCCGGACAATGGAAATTCAAGACTTTCATTCACGTAATCAATAAAGACGTAAAGTAGCCTATGAACATAATTCGCTTAGTAATACTTTCTGCAGGGTTTTTAGTCGCATCAGTCGCAAATGCCACTTTGGAAATTGAAATCAGTGGTGGTGGAGCACAGCAAGTACCAATCGCCATTGTGCCGTTTGGGCAGGTTGGTAATTCAGCTAACCAAGATAGCATCAGTAGCATCGTCAGCGCAGATTTAAAGCGTAGTGGTTTGTTCCGCGTGCTCGAAACTGGCGGAGTGGTAAGTCGCCCGACTGATATTTCTCAGATTAAATATGCTGAATGGGCGGCACTACAAGCACAGGCAATGGCGGTAGGTAATATCGAGCATATGCCCGATAATCGCTTAAAAGTCACTTTTCAGTTGGCGGATGTACTTAAGCAAAACCAGTTGGCAGGCATGCAATACAACATTGCACCTAACCAGCTTAGAGCCACAGCGCATAAGATCGCCGACGTCATCTACCAAAAACTCACTGGTGAATCAGGCATTTTTTCTAGCCGTATCGCCTATATTAATAAATCTAAAGGGCGTTACGCATTGCAAGTAGCTGATGCTGATGGTGAAAATCCACTTACCATGGTGTCGTCAAATGAGCCGATTATTTCACCTACCTGGTCGCCAGATGGCAGCAAGATTGCTTATGTGTCATTTGAGAAGAAAAAACCAATCATCTTTATACAGTCACTCAGTGGCCAACGCACAGTATTAGCCAACTTTAAGGGTAATAATAGTGCGCCGGCATGGTCGCCAGATGGCAATAGATTAGCTATAGTGCTTACCTATAGCGGTAACTCGCAGGTGTATATCATTAATGCAGATGGCTCTGGTTTGAAGCAACTGATTAAAAGTGATGCAATAGATACCGAACCAACCTGGTCTAGGGATGCTAAATGGATTTATTTTAGTTCTGACCGTGGCGGAAAACCGCAGATTTATAAGGTATCCTCTGCAGGTGGCGAGCCGCAACGTGTCACTTTTGAAGGCGCATATAATGTGAGCCCACGTCTTTCACCGGATGGAAAGTCATTGGCGATGATACGTAATGACGGCGGCAAGTTCCGCGTGGCTTTGCAAGACTTAGCTAGCGGTCAAGTGCAGTTATTGAGCGAAGGCGGGCAGGATGAGTCGCCAAGTTTTGCACCTAATGGACGTGTACTCTTGTACGCAACGCGGACTGGCGGCCGTGGTGCGCTGGCTGCAGTATCGTCAGATGGTCGAGTCAAGCAGCGCCTGAGCGAGTCCGGAGGAGATATACGTGAACCAGCTTGGGGCCCTCTAATGAAGTGATAGGTAAGTAGTTATCCAGTAAGCAGTGTAGTAAGTGTGTCATTTAATTCAGTTACGCTCATTTGAGCATAATTTTCAGTGTGTTATTTTTAAGTATTAGTTTATGCATCATTTATATAAGGAGAGCAATATGAAGACATCTACGTGGAATACAAAGTGGAATACAAAATTATTAAGCAGCTTAGTGCTGGCATTAGTGCTGGCCGCTTGTAAAAGCACACCAATGACTACAGCGCCGGTAACTGTAGAAGATAAAAGCCCTGCGCAAACAGCACCTAAAGCCGACGATACATCAGCGGTTAAAGAAGTGGCGATTGATAGCAGTGCAACTGGTAACAGTCCATTAAACGACCCAAATAACATTTTGTCAAAACGTAATGTATATTTTGACTTTGATAGTGATACGGTGAAGGCGGAATTTAAACCGTTACTTGAGGCGCATGCAAAATACTTGCTAGCACATAACAGCGCAAAAGTGGTGTTGCAAGGTAATACCGATGATCGTGGTACCCGTGAATACAATTTGTCACTAGGTCAACGCCGTTCAGTAGCCGTAAAAAAATCACTTAATATACTTGGTGTGCAAGATAAACAAATTGAAACTGTGAGCTTTGGTAAAGAGAAAGCAACACCAGGTTGTACTGATGATGCTTGCGCTAAGCTTAATCGTCGCGTAGATATTGTGTACGGAAACGAATAATAATTAGCCTGAATTAATAAAGATCTTAATTATGATGAAAAACCTGATTCTGCCTAGCTTGTTTTTAGCAATACAGCTATTTTCTATAAATACTCACGCGGCTTTGTTCGACGATCAAGAGGCGCGTAAAAAAATTCTAGAAGTAGAAGCGAGTATGAATAGTCAGAATCAGGCATCACAAGCTGCATTAGCTGATTTGAAACAACGGTTAAACGCTGTTGAAGCGATTACCAAAGGTCAAGTACTGGGCGATATGCAGAACCAGATCGAGGCTTTAAAGCAAGAAGTTGCAAGACTTAAAGGTGAGCTTGAAGTGGCAAGCCATAATGTGGACGCCACACAGCAACGCCAGAAAGATTTATATAGTGACACGGATACGCGTTTACGTAAGCTGGAAGGCGGACCTGCAACTACACCACCTGCTGGTAGTGCTGATGCAAACACTACGGCTACGGCCGCGCCAGCAACGCCTGTGCCGAGTAAAAATACGCAAGAGTATCAATTGCTAGAGTTGGCAAACGGCTTGTCAAAAGAAGCCAAGCATAAAGATGCTTTCAATGCGTACGATAAATTCTTAAGAGACTATCCGAATAGCGCGCTGGCAGGAGACGCTTTATATGGTTTGGGTTATTCGCAGTTTGCATTAAAAAACTATAAATCGGCAATCGCCACGCAACAAAAAGTATTAGACCAGTATGCAGGCAGTCCAAGGGTAGCTGATGCCATGTTCAATATGGCAAATAGCCAAATTCAACTTGGGCAAGTGCCGAGTGCTAAAAAGACCTTGCGCGATTTAATTGCAAAATTCCCGAATAGTGAAGTGACACCGACGGCGCAAAAGCGCTTGAAAGCATTAGAGGCGATTAAGTAAGCGCCATAGCTAAATCATTAACTTAACTGGTTTTAAGTTAAAATAGCGCTGATATAGTTATCAGCGCTATTTTTTTATTAATGCATTAAATGAAACTCAAAATCCACGAAATTTTCTTTTCTCTTCAGGGTGAAAGCTCACGTGTAGGCTTGCCTACAGTATTTGTGCGCCTCACAGGCTGCCCTATGCGCTGCGTATATTGCGATACTGCGTATGCATTTAGTGGCGGCAATAATATGGAAATAGGTGATATTTTACTTAAAGTAGCCGAATACGGTACGCAATACGTCACTGTGACCGGCGGTGAGCCGCTTGCACAAAAAGACTGCCATGTGCTGCTTAAAGACCTATGTGATGCGGGTTATAGCGTATCACTGGAAACTGGCGGTGCAATGGATATCAGTTCAGTAGATAAGCGTGTTTCAGTGATATTGGATATCAAAACACCGGGCTCTGGCGAACTGGAAAACAATAAGTGGGAAAATCTAGCACATCTTAAAAGTACGGATGAAGTGAAGTTTGTGCTGTGCGACCGTGCAGATTACGATTGGGCAAAACAGCTATTGCTCAGCCATGAAATTACAAAAAAATGCCCAGTATTATTTTCTCCTGTTTATAACCAGGTAAATCCTACTGAGCTAGCCGAGTGGGTGTTAACCGACAAATTGCCAGTACGTATGCAAGTGCAGTTGCATAAAATACTGTGGGGTGAAAGGCCGGGTGTTTGACATGATCAGGTTTAGCGTATGAATGATAAAGTGAAGCGCGCAGTTGTACTGCTTTCTGGAGGCCTGGACTCTGCTACTTGCCTGGCAATAGCAAAGTCTCAAGGCTTTGAATGTTATTGCCTAAGTTTGGACTATCACCAACGGCATATTGCTGAACTCTATGCAGCAAAAAATGTGGCGGCGATTCTGGGCGCAGCGGCTCATAAAACCGCGCAGCTGGATTTATCGTTATTTGGCGGTTCTGCGCTCACGGATGAAGCGATTGCAGTGCCGGAAAGCGAGAGCGTTGGCATTCCAATTACCTATGTGCCGGCACGTAACACGATTATGCTGTCGTTAGCATTGGCATGGGCTGAAGTGCTAAATGCACAGGATATTTTTATTGGTGTGAATGCACTGGATTATTCCGGTTATCCAGATTGTCGTGGTGAATATGTAAAAGCATTTCAAGCTATGGCGAATTTGGCGACTAAAAGCGCCGTGGAAGGCCGCACTATTACAATCCATGCGCCACTAATCGATATGACTAAAGCACAAATTGTGGCTTTAGGTACGAAATTAGGTGTAGATTACGCAATGACGGTTTCATGTTATCAGGCCGATGGTCAGGGCGAAGCCTGCGGCTTATGTGATTCTTGCCGTTTAAGGCGAGAAGGCTTCGCTGCCGCTGGTCTAGTTGACCCTACGCGTTATAAATCTAGCCCGCTGTAAAAGTATCTGAATATATTTAACTTTATTCACAGTTAAATATATAAACCGCTTGCCAAAACCTCTGGAAATGACGTAAAATCCGCGGTTTTCTGCTGTATATTTTCAATAAAGAGAACAAAGATTATGGTTATTATTCGTTTAGCTCGTGGTGGCGCGAAAAAAACTCCTTTCTACAACGTAGTAGTAGCTGATTCACGCAACCGCCGTGATGGCCGTTTTATTGAGCGCGTTGGTTTTTACAATCCATCAGCTAAAGCAGGCGCTGAAGCGCTACGTGTAGATCAAGAACGTGTTACTTTCTGGCAAAGTAACGGCGCGCAATTGTCAGATACAGTTGCACGTTTAGTTAAGTTCCACGCTAAAGGCCCTGAGCATGCGATTGCTTCTAAAGCAAAAGATGCGGCAAAAGCTGACGCTGTAAAAGCTAAAATTGCTGCTGCTGAAGCTGCGAAAGTAAAAGCTGCTGCCGATGCTGCTAAAGCTGAAGCAGATGCCAAAGCTGCAGAACAAGCTGCTCAAGCCGCCGAGGCTGCTGCTGCAGCAAAAGCTGCCGAAGCTGAAACACCAGCTGCAGACGCTTAATTCTATTTTATGCTTATCGCTGTGTCTAATCGATATGGCTTTAGCAGCGAAATATTCTAAGCAATGAGCGATATGGTAGTCATGGGGCGCATCGTAGCGCCCTACGGCGTTTTTGGCTGGCTAAAAGTAGTGCCAGACACAGAAGCGTTCGATGGTTTGTTTGACTACGATAACTGGTGGTTAGGCAAGGGTAACGATTGGCGTGAAATGGTGGTTGAAACTGCTAAAGTTCACAATGACGTAATTGTCGTGAAGCTAAAAGGTATTGATGACCGCGATGCTGCTCTTGCCTGTAAAGGCAAGCAAGTCGCGGTGCCAAGAGCGCAATTGCCAGAGGCTGAAGAAAACGAATACTACTGGTCAGACTTGATTGGTGTGCGCGTTAAGAATTTGCAGGGAATTGATTTTGGCTTGATTGTAGAAGTGTTTGAAACGGGTGCTAATGATGTCATCGTTGTAAAACCTGAAGCAGAGCAAGATATAGTTAAGCAAGATGTGAAAGCTGGTCAGAATAAAAAAGAAATTAAAGCAATTGCACAAGAAAGGTTGCTGCCTTTTACGACAGCAGTGGTACTGGAGGTGGATTTGCAAGCTAAAACCATGTTGGTGGATTGGGATGCGGACTTTTAGCAGGCCAAGGGCGATAGGTTAGGCTTATGCGTTTTGATGTCATCACGCTGTTTCCTGAAATGTTTGATGCCATCACCAAGCATGGTATTACTAGCCGGGCGTTACAGCAAAATATTTATGAGTTGCAGTGTTGGAATCCACGCGATTTGACAAGTGACAATCATAAAACGGTAGACGACAGGCCTTACGGCGGCGGTCCTGGTATGGTGATGTTAGTGGAGCCGTTGGAAAAAACCATAGAAGCTGTAAAGCTTGCGCAAGCAGATAAGCGTGTATTGGGAAATAAAGAGAGTTGGGTTATCCATTTCTCGCCAGCGGGTAAGCCGCTAACGCATCAAAAAGTGATGCAGTTGAGTAAAAAGCAAAGTTTAGTATTGCTCACCAGTCGCTATGAAGGTGTTGACCAACGCTTAATAGACGCGCAAGTAGATGAAGAGTTATCACTTGGTGACTATGTATTAAGTGGCGGTGAATTACCCGCTATGGCGTTAATAGACGCGATTGTGCGGCAGTTACCGGGTAGCTTGGGTGATGGAAATTCTGCAATTGAAGATTCATTTGTAGATGGTTTATTGGATTGCCCGCATTACACGCGGCCGGAAGAATATAACGGTGTGAAAGTGCCAGAGGTTTTATTGTCTGGTAATCATGCAAAGATTAAGCAGTGGCGTTTGAAAATGTCATTGCAAAGAACTCGGGATCAACGTCCCGATTTATTGGCCGCAAGGCCGTTGACGAAAGAAGAAGCTCGGCTGCTTATTGAAATAGAGCAGGAACAAGCCTCTTTATAATTAAAAGGAACCCGCCGAGGATAAGTCGCAAGATTTAAAACCAAGGCGATATAAAGGAAACATAGAAAATGGCAGATATTATTAAAATGCTAGAAGAGGAAGAGATTGCCCGTTTAGGCAAAACGATTCCATCTTTTGCACCAGGCGACACAGTAGTGGTCGGCGTTAACGTGGTTGAGGGTACACGTAAACGTGTGCAGTCATACGAAGGTGTTGTGATTGCTAAACGTAACCGTGGTCTGAACTCATCATTCATCGTACGTAAAATCTCATCTGGTGAAGGTGTAGAGCGTACATTCCAAACTTACTCACCATTAATCGCGAGTATTGAACTTAAACGCCGTGGTGATGTGCGTCGTGCGAAACTTTACTACCTACGTGAGCGTTCAGGTAAATCTGCACGTATTAAAGAAAAATTAGTAGCACGTGATAAAGAAGTAATGG
>JAZJZG010000014.1:0-1910 GCA_040389995.1 Pseudomonadota bacterium
CTAGAGAAATCCAAAGAGGTAGAACGTCACGTTAGAAATATCCTGACCAGTTATAAAGAAGTGAGCATGGTGAGTGCAGCCGTTGGTCGTCCAGATGATGGCACAGACCCTAAAGGGCCGAACAATATTGAGATTTTTGCCGACCTGACGCCTTCTAATAGCTGGGGCTTTGCCAGTAAAGAAGCGTTAATCAGTGATATATCGGAAAAGATCCATAAGATTCCAGGTATCCCCACCAATTTCTCACAAGTGATTCAGGATAACGTTGAAGAAGCGTTGTCTGGGGTCAAAGGTGAAATTGCCATTAAAATTTTTGGCTCTGACCTCGGCATTCTGGAAGAAAAGGCGAATCAGGTAGTCAATGTACTTAATTCTGTGCAGGGTGCAACAGATGTGGAAGCTATTCGCATATCGGGCAATTCTGAATTAAATATCACGTTGAATCGCTCTAAGCTTGCCCGTTATGGACTCGCGGTAGGGGACGTCAATAATACCGTGCAAACTGCACTTGCTGACAACGCCGTGAGTACCTTTTATGATGGTGACCGACGTTTTGATGTGACGCTAAGGCTAGATGACTCATTTCGTGATGCGGTAGATGATGTCGGTAGATTACCCATCACATTACCAGACGGAGTGAGTAGCATTTCCTTAAGTGAAGTCGCTGAAATCTCAGTTAAACAAGGCGCTTCGCGTGTTAGCCGTGAGGGTGTTTCGCGTGTAGTGTCGATCAAGTGTAATCTGGTCGATCGTGACCAAGGAAGCTTCGTTAAAGAAGCGATGGCTAAAGTTAACGAAAATGTAAGTCTCCCCGTTGGCTACAGCATGACATGGGGCGGCCAGTTCGAGAACCAGCAACGCGCAATGAAACGCTTAGGGGTGATTGTTCCACTGTCAATACTGCTTATTTTCGTGATTTTGTTTTGGGCATTCAAATCGGTACGTAATGCGCTGCTCGTACTGTTGATGATTCCATTTACCTTGATTGGCGGGTTAGCCGGGCTGGGGTTAGCTGGTTTACATCTATCTGTTTCTGCTGCCGTTGGCTTTATCGCGCTGGCGGGGATATCCGTGCAGAATGGCGTTATTATGGTCGAGCAAATTAAACATCTCATCATGGAAGGCCAAGACTTATCTAGTGCGATTCTAGATGGCGCAATAGCCAGATTAAGGCCTATATTGATGACGGCCTTGATGGCCGGCTTAGGCTTGCTGCCAGCCGCGCTATCTCACAGCATAGGCTCAGAGACACAGCGGCCGTTCGCGGTAGTCATTGTTGGCGGTTTAATCACGGCTACTTTCTTCACCTTGTTATTATTGCCTCTGCTTTTCCCTTATTTCTCAGATGAGAGTAAAGATGAGTCCAATGCCAAAGAAAGTTAGACTGGAAATTGAGCACTGGTCATCCATTCAATAAGCACTTTCTAGAACCAGGTCTGGTTTTGTAATTAAGCAGGCTGACCTGTTTAAAAGTATATTTCGGAAAGAAATTTATGCATCGCTTTGTTTCAAAGTCTTTTTATTTTTTATTAACCCTGATTTTACTTGTTATCACGCTACGCATATTTCTGATGAGTAGCTTACCGCTTTCTGACACCACAGAAGCCCGTTATGGTGAGTTAGCTCGCGTTACCGCTACTGGCAATTACTGGCTAATGCCACACATGACGCCAACACAGCCATTTTTTGCAAAACCGCCGTTGTCTACCTGGTTTGCCTCGGCAAGCTGGCTTAGCTTTGGGCATAACGAATTTGCATTAAGATTACCATCCTTGATTTTGACCTTACTGTCTTGTTGTGCGCTGCTATATGGGGCTAATAGCCTTAAACTCTCTCGTCCGCAATGGCTTTTTGCCTGTTTTGTTATCCTGACCACACCAATTGGCTTCATCAGTGCCGGGGCCGTGATG
>JAZJZG010000015.1:0-11917 GCA_040389995.1 Pseudomonadota bacterium
CTGCGTTGCTGGGTGCCTTGCCGCTGATGTTAGGCAGCGGTGTTGGTTCTGAACTACGACATCCACTCGGTATCACCATGGTGGGCGGGCTTTTGGTCAGCCAGGTGCTGACCTTGTTTACTACACCGGTTATCTACCTTACCTTTGACCAGGCCGCACAACGTATGCGCGAGTGGAAAGCGCGCCGTGCAGCACCGACTTCAACGGCATGATGATTTTTTTTAGAAACATCAGTTTTTAGACGCGATTCTTTTGCAGCTATGAATTTTTCAGCATTCTTTATTCATCGACCGATTGCCACTACGCTACTCACAATAGGGATTGTGCTGGCTGGGCTGGTAGGCTTAAATCTGCTGCCGATAGCTTCTTTGCCGCAAGTAGAGTTTCCGGTGATATCAGTCAATGCTAATTTGCCGGGCGCTAATCCGGAAACTATGGCTTCCAGCGTGGCCGCGCCATTAGAAAAGTCATTTGGCCGTATTGCTGGCATTACTGAAATGACTTCCTCAAGCTCACTCGGCACGACACGTATTACCCTGCAATTTGATTTGAATCGTAATATTGATGGCGCAGCCCGTGATGTGCAAGGTGCCATCAATGCCTCTAGCACGCTTTTGCCGAGTGGCATGCCGAGCAAACCGACTTACAATAAAGCTTCACCCGCCAACACTAGCGTGCTATTGCTCGGGCTGACCTCTGACACGATGACGCAGGGCCAGGTATACGATGCTGCTTCGACGATATTGGCGCAAAAACTTTCACAAGTGACTGGCGTCGGTCAAGTGAACGTGGGTGGCAGTTCTTTACCTGCAGTGCGGGTAGATATTGATCCTAATGCACTTAATAAATTTAGTATCAGCCTTGATGATGTTCGGACTGCACTGTCTACCACTAACTCCAATCGTCCCAGAGGTTCGGTAGAAACGCATGATAAATACTGGCAGATCTACACTAGTGACCAGTCGAAGATTGCCGATGATTTCAAGCCGTTAATCATTACCTATCGTAATGGCGCTGCCATCAAGCTTTCAGATATCGCCAACGTCACAGATTCGATAGAGAATATACAAAATGCCGGCTCTGCCAATGGTAAGCCAGCGATTATCGTGCGGGTAGACCCGCAACCAAATGCCAATATCATTCAAATGGCAGATCGCATTAAACAGCTTTTACCTGAGCTGCGTAATGCTATCCCTGGCGCCATTAAGATGGAGGTGCTGCAGGACCGTACGATCAATATCCGTGCTTCATTGAAAGAGATGTCGCGTAGCTTGTTTATATCATTAGGGCTGGTGGTGCTGGTGGTGCTGCTGTTCCTGCGCAACATTCGCGCCACTATTATTCCCGCACTTGCCGTGGTCGTCTCGCTTATTGGCACCTTTGCGATTATCTATCTGTGTGGTTTTAGCTTGAACAATCTATCACTGATGGCGTTGACCATAGGTACTGGCCTGCTGGTCGATGATGCTATCGTAGTACAGGAAAACGTGGTCCGGCATATGGAGGCGGGCGCCGGCAGACTAGAGGCGGCGCTGCAAGGCGCACGCGAGGTTGGCACTACCGTGCTGTCGATGAGTCTGTCACTGATTGCGGTGTTTATCCCGATTTTGCTCATGGGTGGTATTGTCGGACGGCTTTTCCGTGAGTTTGCCGTTACGCTGTCCGTTGCCGTATTAGTCTCACTGGTGGTTTCGCTTACGCTGACACCGATGATGTGCGCAACCTTGTTAAAAGATAAGACTTTACATGCATCTAACAAACAGAACCGCATAAGCCTGGCATGTGAAAAAATCTTTAATTGGCTACATCAAGCCTATGCAAATAGCCTGGCGTTAGTGTTGCGTCATGGCGTAATCACCATGTTGATACTATTAGTAACGGTTATTTTCAACGTCTATTTATATATGATTGTGCCTAAAGGATTTTTTCCGCAGCAGGATTCAGGGCGGATAGTGGGCTCAATCGTAGGTGACCAGAATATCTCTTTTCAGGCGATGCAACAGAAACTGAATCATTTCATTGCTATAGTAGGTAAAGATCCTGCTATACAAAGTGTCGCTGGATTTATCGGTGGTGGCCAGCGTAATCGGGGGCAAATGTTCATGACATTAAAACCCTTGGCTGAACGCAAACTCAGTGCAGATCAAGTCATTGGGCGTTTACGCGGTAAGCTTGCTAAAGAACCTGGCGCCAAACTGATGTTACAAGTCGTGCAGGATATCCATATTGGCGGCAGGCAGGGTGACGCGCAATATCAATACACCTTGCAAGGCAGTGACTTGCAGGAGTTACGTTTATGGGGGCCAAAGATCAACAAGGCATTGAGCCAGATGAAAGAACTGGCAGATGTGAGTAGCGACGAGGCAGACCGCGGATTGCAGACATCCCTGGTGGTGAATCGTGAAACTGCCAGCCGCCTCGGGCTTACCATGCAGTTGATTGATTCGACCTTGAATAGTGCTTTTGGTCAACGGCAAGTTTCAACTATCTATAATCCACTCAATCAGTATCACGTGGTAATGGGGCTGGCACCACCGTATCTGCAAAGCCCGGAAGCGTTGAAGAGCCTGTATATCACCACCCCCGCTGGCAGTCAGGTGCCATTTTCAACTTTCAGCCACTATGAAATGACCAACACCGCGCTAGGTGTGAATCATCAAGGCTTATTTGCGGCCACTACCATAACCTTCAATCTGCAGCCTGGCGTATCGCTAGGGCAGGCGACATTGGCGATTGATAATACTTTCAACCGGATCGGTGTACCTGCCTCTATTCACGGTGGGTTTCAGGGTACGGCCAAGGTATTTCAGGAATCTTTGAAGAATCAGCCTTGGCTGATTTTATTGGCGATACTCACTATGTATATCGTACTTGGCGTGTTGTATGAAAGCCTGATACATCCTATCACCATACTTTCGACCTTGCCGTCTGCTGGCGTAGGTGCGCTGTTAGCCTTAATGGCATTCGGACAGGATCTTAACCTTATAGGCATGATAGGGGTAATATTACTCATTGGTATCGTGCAAAAGAACGCCATCATGATGATAGATTTCGCACTAGACGCTGAGCGCAGGCAAGGCTTAAACTCACGGGATTCTATCTATCAAGCTTGTTTGCTGCGTTTCCGCCCGATTTTAATGACGACTATGTCTGCAATGTTGAGTGCGTTGCCGCTTATGCTGGGTCGTGGAGATGGCGCAGAATTCAGGCATCCATTAGGCATCGCTATTGTTGGCGGGTTAATCGTTAGCCAGGTGCTGACACTGTTTACTACGCCTGTCGTTTATCTCTACCTGGATCGTGCACGTAGCTGGTACCGGAAACGTAGTAAAACCACGTCTGCAAGTCATTATGAAAATAACTGGAACAAAGATGAAGTTCACCCATAAATCACCTGTAATGGTGCTGGTCGCCTCACTCATGGGCGCTAATATATCCGGCTGCACGGTTGGGCCTGATTACGTGAAACCTGAAATCGCGCAGCCCGCAGCTTTTAAAGAGGCAGAAGGCTGGAAGGTCGCCGAACCTAAAGATATCATCAGTGAAAAATGGTGGGAGTTATTTAATGATGTGCAACTCAATGCCCTAGAAGAGCAGGTGGAAATATCCAACCAGAATGTCGTGGTGATGAAAGCACGTTTCCGCCAGGCGCAGGCGTTGGTTGCATCTTCGCGCTCTGCCTACTATCCAGGGATTACAGCTAACGCATCCAAGACACGTAACCAGCCTTCAGGCAACAGCACTAATACCATCAATGGCCCAGCCATTAGGGATACCAATTCAATCTCCTTGAATCTAGCTTGGGAGGCTGACGTGTGGGGCCGGATAGGCCGTACTGTGGAAGCCAGTCAGGCCGCTACTGATGCCAGTGCCAGCGATATTGTGGCAGCGCGCCTGAGTGCACAAGCTGAGCTTGCACAAAATTACTTCTCGTTACGTATCGCTGATAGTCAGAAAAAATTGTTAGATGAAACCGTCAGTGCTTATGAAAAGTCACTATTACTGACTCAGAATCGTTATAAGGCGGGTGTGGTCGGTAAAACTGACGTGGTGCAAGCCGACACGTTACTTAAATCTACGCAAGCGCAGGCTGCTGATTTAGACATTCAGCGTGCACAGTTTGAACATGCAATAGCCTTGCTGATTGGCAAGGCGCCTGCGGATGTAGTGATTCAGCCATCCCCACTCAATACTGTAATCCCTGATATTCCGTTAAGCGTACCTTCGGTACTATTAGAGCGTCGTCCAGACATCGCGGCTGCAGAGCGTCGCGTAGCCTCGGCAAATGCACAGATTGGTGTAGCAAAAGCAGCTTACTACCCTAGCCTGACGCTGTCTGCAGTAGGCGGATATCAAAGTAATAATTTTTCTGACCTGTTTTCAATCCCTAGTCGAATCTGGTCATTAGGCTCGGCGCTTGCCATGACAGTTTTTGACGGTGGTCAGCGCCGTGCCTTGAGTGATCAGGCGGTCGCGGTTTATGATGAAAACGTTGCAACTTATCGCCAGACTGTTTTAACCGGCTTCAAGGAAGTGGAAGATAGCCTGGTTGCATTACGTGTGTTGCAGGAAGAGCAGAAGCTGCAAGCAGCAGCACTTGAAGCAGCGCGGACATCACAGAGCTACACTACCAATCAATATAAGGCTGGCATAGTGACATACCTGGATGTCATTACGGTCAATAACATCGCGCTTAATAACGAACGCACATTGATTACCTTGCAAGGTAATCAAATGCTCAATAGTGTGTTGTTGATTAAGGCCTTAGGCGGAGGTTGGGAACTGAAAAAATAATGGCTATGCGTTATTGGGGCGATTAAAGCGCCAAATCGATTAGCTGGTTTTGGCATTACCATAAGCAGCTAATCGATTGTGAGTGGCTAATACCGCTAACCTCTAAGCCCAAACGAACTTACCTTACCTAGACTTTATCTTACATAGCCTGGAGGCGGCGGTGGTGGATAATACTGCGCTGGTGGCGCATTATTATTGCTTGGCGGTGCGCTAGTACGGCGGTAATCGGTCGCAAAGTTTCCAGAAACCGGTACACGATGTCCTTTTGCATACATACATTGGATGTAGGCATTATCATAGCGTTGCTGTGCTATATCAGACGATACGGCCGCAGCATTTGAGCCTTCAACACTGCCAACAAATAAACCAGTACCTGCACCTATCGCAGCTCCACCATGCCCACCTAGTGCGGCACCTAATGCGGTACCAACGACCGTACCTACAACAGCGCTTTTAACCATACTGTCGTTAGCAGCCTGGCTTGCTGAAACGCCGCTTTGCTGTAATCCATATTGCTGGCAGCCGCGATCATCGTAGCGAAACTGCTCAAAGCTTTTGCCCGTGCCAGGTAGCGCCATCATACTTGGGCCGTCCGGTATAGTGGTGCAACCTGATATTGTCAGTAAGCACGCAGAGACAAAAATAATTTTCTTCATAACTTACTCCTATTATCTTGGTGGTTCAGGTGTAACTTTTTGCCACCCTTGCGGGCAAGTTTTTATATATGGGTAATAACCCTCAGGTTTATCACAGTGATACCAGAAATTATCTTGTTGTGGCGCAGAGTCTGGTCCCACTTGCGCACTTTCCGGTTGCTGACCTTGTTCTATGTACACCGGTGGTTGCTGTGGCGGTGCAACGACAACGGCCGGCGGATAGCTATAGTAAGGAGGGTAGCCATAATAAAATGGGTCGCCATAAAAGCGAGGGTAATAAGGCCCGAATCCTGGCCCTATATATAGGCCAATATTGCTGTGCCAATGACCGCCGCCATGCCAATGACCACCACCGCCATGTCCGTGATCTGCCATTGCGGAGCCACTGGCAATCAAACCTGTTGTAAAAGCGACAAGCATGCAGAGTTTGGTGACTTTCATGATTTATTTCCATTATGTCTATATAGGTAAAAGTTCGACTGGCGCATGGTATTTACAGTTCTGTGTGATACTGCAGGATTGATGTAAAAGTATGTAAATATGGTTTTTGAGTAAAAGTAACCATAGAAAAAGCCATCATCTTGTTATCACTGAACATCGTGGTTTTATATTTTTATGCCTGGATTTTTCTTGGGTTTTGCTTGGATTTTTTGCATGATATTTAGTAAATTCGCCATTGAGATGGCAATTGTTATTACTTGACCTGATGGATTTGCCTGTCTAATATCTGAAGCCATGACTCATTTTTGCCGCACATTAGCCTGCAAGCCTTTGCAGGGCCGAATCAATCGCTTCAGTCATTGCATATTTAAACTTTCATTCAGATTTATTTTTGCAATATGCGGGGTGATTTTTTTCAGCATGCCAACTGCGCAGGCGGCTACTGAGCAACTGCGCTATAAGGTTGAGATTACCGCCCCTGCACCGCTGGACGTTTTACTCAAGAACCATCTTGATATCATTAAAGCACCTAATAATCCACGTATGTCGACCACCGAGTGGCTTAGGCTCTACCACGCTGCGCCGCTTGCTATTAAAGACCTGTTAGCCACCGAAGGTTATTTTTCTCCTAGCGTTAAACAGACTATAAGCAACCATGCGGGCGGCTCGACTGTGCATTTTACAATAGAGCCGGGTGCGGTGGCGCGGGTAATTAGTGTGAATCTAAAGTTCGTTGGCGCTATTTCACAACAGGCTGCGAACGAATCGCCGGCGATTGCCAAACTTCAGGAAAGCTGGCAGTTGCCATCGGGTGTAGAATTTAGTCAGGAAGCATGGAGTCAGGCTAAACGTAAGTTATTGCTTAGTCTGCTGATAGACCGCTATCCAAATGCCAGCATTAAAGATAGTCGCGCTGAAGTCGACCCCAAAGCTGGCACAGTTGTACTGACGGTAGAAATGGATAGCGGTGCTGCTTTCAAGTTCGGCAATCTCACTGTTGAAGGCTTACGGCGCTATCCTGCTAGTATCATCGATAGCCTTAACACCATCAAGCCGGGTGCGTCATATAGTCAAACTGAATTACAGACTTTGCAGTCACGATTAGAAGAAAGTGGATATTTTCGTAGTGTTGAAGTCACTGCAGATACCAAGTCTAGCGCTACCGATGGTGAGTTAATCAAGGTGGCCGACCTCAAAGTAACAGTGGTAGAAAATAAATCCATAGTAGTTGGCGTAGGTGCAGGTTTCAGCACGAATACTGGCGCGCGTACACAACTTAGTCTTGATGATATTAATTTACTGAACAAAGGCTGGCGACTTACCAGTAGCTTGAAGGTGGAGCAGAAGCAGCAATCTGTCAGTGGTCTGATCCGACTACCTACGACCAGTGAAGGCTATCGTGATAGCCTTAATGCCAGCTTGGATAGAGAAGCGATTGAAGGACAAGTTACAACTTCGCAAAAAGCTGGCGTGAATCGAAGCTGGGGCCCTCGTAAACGCGAGCAAACGGTTGGGGTTAATTATATTATCGAACATCAGACTTTAGATGGTGCGCCATCCGATGATAAGCGTGCGGCGACACTCTCTTATGGCATCACGCTTAGACGTACTGATAATGAGCGCAACCCGACCAGTGGCTATCTTTTTAACGCACAGTTTGCAGTCGCACCTTTACAGGTGCTGACTACCGGCCGTTTTATACAAAGTTATGTGAAGGTGCAGGGCTATTATCCGGTAACCTCTAAAACACAGTTAATCGCACGCACTGAAATTGGTATGGTGAACGGTAAGAATAGCGCGCCTGCGGCCTTTCTATTTCGCGCTGGTGGTGACCAGTCTGTGCGGGGTTATGCCTACCAGAGTCTAGGTGTTAAAGAGGGCGATGCCATCGTCGGTGGACAGTATTTGTTGACGGGTAGTGTTGAGGTGATTCAATGGCTGACGAACGAGTGGGGCGCAGCTGCATTTGTGGATTTTGGTAATGCCAGTAATAAAATACAAGACCTCAAGCCAGTTGTAGGCTACGGGCTAGGCGCACGCTGGAAAAGCCCGGTAGGGCCAGTAGGGGCGGATATTGCCTATGGGCAAGATACTGGTGAATATCGTTTACATTTCAATTTAGGGGTGGCGTTTTAATGTTGAGGTCACCTGGAGTTTTTCGCCGTGCTGTTGTCGGCTTGCTGTTTGGCATCGTGATGTTCGCGTTTATGCCAGCGCAAGGCGAAATGACAATTAGCGGTAGCTCCAACCTAGATACGCTGGATTATGATATTGAGAGTATTCATCTCAAATTGGATAAGTTAGAGTCTCGCTGGCAGCTTTCACCTACAGGTGATGGCAAGTTGTTTGTTGAAAGGCTGCGAGCTAAACGCTTATTGATTAGCATCCGTGGCGACTCAAAACAATCTGCGGATTCAGGATTGCCAGACCGCATTAAGTTGCCTTTCCCTATCAAAATTCGCCAGGCAGAAATCGCTGAAGTGGTCATTATGACGGCAACTGAGAGCTATACATTGAGCAATGTGCAATTTGATCTGGAAGGCGATGCGAAAACACTAAAGTTGAATATGCTACGTGCCGGTACGCCGTTTGGTAAAACGGAGGTGACGCTCAATGTGGGCACGGAAAACCCATTCTCACTGACAGGTACGGCCAGTGTTAAGCAAGAAACTGGTGCAACGCCCTATGATATTAAAGTTAATCTATCAGGTAATTTAAAGGCGCTACACTTTGACTCTACGGCAATGCTGGCGCTACAAGATAGCAAAATCGCGCTTGTACAAGCCGATAGCAAAACCAGTAATCCCGCAGCGCTGTTGGTAGTTACCGGAGAGTTGGGTCTGTTAAATGACTATCCCTTAACGGTAGCGATGCATATTACCGACCTGCATCCAGAGCGTTTAGGCAGCTACCCAGCAGCACAGCTTAATTTTGATGTGAATGTGCAAGGTAAGCTTAGTCCGCAAGAGGTACAAAAAGATCTGCAAGAAGGCCTGCAAGTGCAGTTCAGCTCTCGCGATAGCCACTTGGTTGTAGGCGGTAAAGCTCAGGCTATATCTGCTGCCGGTAAAGTTGCAGTGGTAGGTTCGCAAATGCGTAATATCGACTTTCAGGCTGATATGGAAAGTAATACGATTAAAGCCAGCGGTAATCTTGGTGCGCCGGATAGCCAGCTAGCTTGGCGTGCAGATTTTCCTAAACTGGCAGTGCTTGGTGAGCAATTTTCAGGTGAGTTGCATGCCAATGGCACGGTAGAAGGTGCTTTTGACAATTTAGCGGTGCATTTGAGTCTACTGGCACAGAAATTACAGTTGGCTGGTGATATGAAAGCCGAAAAACTGACCGGACAGGCTACGTTGATGGCGGGAGAGCTAGGCAAATTTAATGCTGAATTCGCTGCAAGCGGTTTGCAGGTTATGCGCAATCCAGTATTGGATGGCAATCTAACCGTGCAGGGAACACGTGCGGCACATACTTTGCAAATTAAGCTACATAGTCAAGAGGGCACTCAGGAACAAGCGTCAGCCGAGGAGCGGGCTTTGCAATTCCAAGGTATTTTGCAGGGTGGTTTAGTGGCAGACCATTGGCAGGGTTTTATTCAAAACCTAAGCTACAGAGGCGAGACGCCTATAACGTTGCAAGCGCCAGCCAAGCTGAGTTTGAGTACCGGTGATTTGCGTTTGGATAATGCGGTTTTGCAATTGGCAAAGGGCCGTGCAGTGATTGATACATTGAGCATAGGCCCCAAGGGATTTTCAAGCAAAGGCTCACTGACACAAATGGCGTTAGATGATTTGCCACCTAGCTTGCTCACATTGCCGCCAAAGTTAACAGGTAATCCGGTGTTTTCAGGCAAGTGGGATATCAACGCTGATGAAGCCATCAACGGCAGTATCAGTTTTTGGCGTGAGTCTGGCGATTTAGCCATGACTAACTTAGATGGTACGACTAAATCGTTAGGTTTGCAGGAGGTAAAAGCCGAACTATTGTTTAATCATAATGATGCAGAGGTAACTCTGCGGTTACTGGGTCAGCAGCTTGGTAGCCTGAATATGCATGCCACGACTACCCTCACAAAAACAGCGTCTGGTTTCTCGCTCATGGCGAGGGCACCATTAGTGCTTACTGGTGATGCACAATTGAACACACTTGCCTGGTTGCCATTGCCAGCCTCATTAGATGCCAGTTCAGATGGCACACTCACCATGACGGTGCAAGCCAATGGCACGGTGATTAAGCCTAATTTACGTGGCAATGTAATGGGCAAAAACTTGCAACTCAGTTTGCCTTCCAGCGGTGTTGCGTTAACGGATGGCACATTAGATGCTACGTTTGAGGATGACAGGTTACGTATCAGTCAAGCCGCATGGAAAGGCGGTGAAGGTTATCTGCGTACCAGTGGCACACTGTTAATGGAAAATAAACAACCTAAGATAGAGTTGAACTGGATCGCCGATAAATTTACCGCGATATCACAAACGGATCGCCTATTGGTGTTGAGCGGCGCAGGCAGCACGAGCTTAGCACAAGGTATATTTGCTATATCCGGTGATTTTAAAGTAGTGAAAGGTTTAGTGACGCTGGCCGATGAAGGCACACCAACTTTGGGCGATGACGTCATAGTGCTTGGCCGCACTGAAACTGTAGCTGAGCCAGCCTTGCAAGTGCTGCTTAATAACTTGCATATTGATTTAGGCAATGACTTTACCCTGCATGGGCGTGGCCTTGATGCGCAATTATCTGGCGGTTTAACTTTATTGGGCTTAACGCAATATCTTCCACATACGGTAGGCAATATCACCGTTAAAAAGGGTACCTATATGGCTTATGGTCAGGTGCTTAATATAGAGCGTGGCATACTCAATTTTAATGGGCCGGTCGATAACCCAAGCCTGAATATTCGGGCTATGCGTAATGCTACGTCATCCACCAGTGATGGTGCGGATATTACTAAAATTAACTCTTCGGCAACGACGACCAGCACTACGGGAAGTGCTAGCAATAATAGTGTCACGACTGTAAGTGGCTCTGAACAAGTGAACGCAGGCGTGGAAATTACCGGCAGCGGTATTGATCCGGTTATCAAGCTGGTTTCTGATCCTAATGTGCCAGATAGTGAAAAACTCTCTTGGCTGATGTTAGGGCATGGGCTAGACCAAACAGGTAAAAAAGACTTTGCATTATTGTCACTTGCCGCCGGTGCGCTGCTCACACAAGGGCAATCTGTACCACTACAAACACAACTGGCGCGTAGCGCAGGGCTGGATGAGTTTAGCTTTTCTGGCTCCGATGCAGAAACTGCATCACTTACTTTTGGCAAACGTCTTACTTCGCAGCTTTATTTAAGTTACGAAAAAAGCATCAGCGGACTGCTTGATGTAGCTAGGCTTACCTTTAAAATCACGCCACGCTGGTCGATTCAGGCCGAGGCTGGAACGGAAAGTGCCGTGGATACGCTGTACACTTTCAGTTTCAAATAATCAGTTTCAAATAATATGTCGAGATTATTGAGTGTTAGCTTGAATTACTTTCAGATCATTAATAATCTGCTGTGAGTGATTAGACGTATCTACGCTGGTATATATTTTGGCGATTTTGCCTGCAGGGTTAATTAAAAACGTGTAACGCTTGGCGATTTTAATCAGATACAGGTTGGTTAATGCATGGTAACTATCCGCCACACTACCGTTGGTGTCTGCCAGCAATGGAAATGGTAAGTGATATTTTTTGGCGAAATCATCATGAGACTGACTGCTATCCACGCTAATGCCGACCACTTTCGCGCCCAGTTTTTCTAATTGCGCCATGTCATCCCTAAAGTGACACGCTTCCTTGGTGCAGCCTGGTGTGTCATCCTTAGGGTAGAAATATAGCACTAGATATTTGCCTGCATAATCTGATAAATAGTAAAAATAGTCTTCGCAAATTTTTAAAACACTATTTCTTATACTAAGTACTTCTTTAGGCTTTCTTTTTATTAAACCAAAATTATTTTGCATTTCTTAAAAATTAAAAAAAACAACAAG
>JAZJZG010000015.1:11927-13113 GCA_040389995.1 Pseudomonadota bacterium
CTGATAAATAGTGCGTTTGACCTTGTGCATCATTAAGCGTGAAGCTAGGCGCATCATCACCTATTTGCAAAGAGCTGGAGGCCGCCGCATAGCTGCGATAGCCAAAAAATGCCAAGAATAATATTGCAACATAAAAAAATAGCTTGAGCATCATACAGTTACCTTTAATCTGAATAAGGGTTTGTGTGCAGAATCAACAATAAGTTTATGTTAGCACTTATGGCAGAGCAAATAATTTTAGCTAGTTACTACATTTAAGTACACTGCACTTAGGTGTATGAAAAACCTAACAATAGAAGTGGTGTCCCCGTCAGGACTCGAACCTGAAACTGACCCTTAGGAGGGGCCGGTGATATCCGTTTCACCACAAGGACACAAAGGCGATATTCTACAGTTTTAAGCGCCGTTCGTGGGAACGCACAGCGCTAAGTTTCAATTTTCTTACATTATTGTTGTGTTTTATATACATAGGCGAACTCAATATCTGTCTTTATTTATGTAAATAATAGACTTGATTTAGGTAGGTGAGAGTAGAGAGGCTTATAAAAAAATATAATCTATGGATATTGATACTTAAAATATAAAGCAGCCAAAAGTTGCAAGGCATTTGAGCGGGTTAAGCTATTTGTGCTGGTAAGGTCAACTTTTAGATTACTTCTCTTAAGTTCATTGTCGTAAGTTAAATTATGAACTGGATTTTTTAGCAACCAAGCATGCTCATTTCTTGCATCTGCTTGTTTTTCATAGTAACCATTGTTATTTTTCATATCAATTTGCAGGCCCCATATTCTGTTTTGCCTGTCGTATTCGGACATAATATTATCTAAGGAATCTGAGTTGCTAGCAGTATTTTGATCAGAGTTTGTATCGGAATTTGTTTTCTGCGTTGTAATATTTCTTCTTACAGGTGAGCTACTAATTGTATTGGGCTCTAAATATAACTCTGAACCTTTAGTGCCTGCAGGGCAGGGCTCCTCAGAATATATTAATTTTCCAGTTGAATGTTTACATTTGAATATTTGGGAAAAAGCAATTTGCGGTAAAATAGAAAGTGCAATAACCAATATAAATTTCACCACCATTTATGTGCTCCAATTATTATTAGTTGCTGTCTAAAGCTTAGAAATAGGTTTGAGTATAGCCTGGGTTTTAGTGATAATTTATATCGGGAATTGATTACCTTAGT
>JAZJZG010000016.1:0-2101 GCA_040389995.1 Pseudomonadota bacterium
CTACATCGGCATCGCCCCAAACAAAGCTTAAATGCGGTGTTGGATTGATGAAGTTTTTGGGGGCAGGTAAGGTATTGTTTTCTACCAAATAAGACCAAAACTGTAGGGATACTTCAAATGAAGCATTGATAGCCAAAGCGCGCTGAATATCAATATCGCCAGCCGTGTTCATAGGCGTGTAGTTTAGTTCGCAATAGCCGGCATGGCCTGTACCGGCATTATTCCAGGCATTTGTGCTTTCTGCCGCAACGTCAGCAAGCCGCTCTACCATCATCATGCTCAATGAACTATCTAATTCAGACAATAATGAAGCCAGCGTCGCACTCATGACGCCGCTGCCTACTAATAGCACATCTACTTTGTTTGCATTCGCCATTAAATGTGTATGAGAAGCTTTCATCATATAGTTTGGTATACAGTTCGGTAAATTTGTTCGATAAAAAAGCCTGTGATTGACAGGCTCCAGTTTGCAGATGGATTTTTAAATTTATTTATATCCGCAATGGTAAAAATAAATTTTACAGTAAATATTCTTATATTGGGGAATAATCACCTAGTGCTTAAGCAGTGTATTGAGCCTGTGGGCAGCATCTTTAATGCTTGAGAATAGCGATCTAAAAGTAAGGCGAATATTTATGCATGGTTGTTGCCAACGTTAAAGAAGATATGTCATAAATAATCTTAAATATCTATAAGACTACAACAATTTTAAGGCATAGAATTTTGAACTGGATATTTCATCACACTTGTGCCCTTTCAAGTGCTCTTTAAGTTTTTATTGATGATAGATAACAGTTTATACCGTATGATTAAGCTGAATAGTAATTCAGCTGTGATATAGCTTTCATAAAATAGTGTGCAGTAAATGCCCATAATTTTATCTAAACAGCAGGTTTTCTATAGCTGAATTGTGCCATCGCCTGTTTTACCTCTTTAGTAGTACACCTTCAAGAGACTTTTCTACAATTTTCTATTCCGATAACCTGATTACATTAATTTTAATCATGTCTATTGAATTGGGAAAATGATGCGTAATTCTATTCTAAATGCCAAACATATTTTACTTGGATCTAAGCTGGATGGAGACCAATGGAACGACATGCCGGTACCTTGGAGCTATAGCACAGACCCTAATGACGAGCTGGTTGCAGTTCGTACTCGCGCTGGTTTGTTTGATATTTCTGCATTAAATATTGTGCATGTCACTGGTGATGATGCGGAAAGCGTACTTAATCAGTTGGTAGCAAAAGATATCGCCAAACTTAAAGTTGGTACCGCAACTCTTGCGGCTGAGGTGAATGAGGCGGGTGCTTTGTGTGATGACATCATGATTATTCGTGATGGTGTCAGTGCGTTCAGAGTGTCGCATGGTAGTGGCACGACATTACAAAGTTTATTAGTTTTGGCCGAAGGTAAAAAAGTCAAAATCGTTAAAGATGAAGACGTTCATATCGTATCGCTACAAGGACCGAAGACACTTGAAATTCTTGCACCACATGTAGGTTTCAAGCTGGCAGATCTACCTTATTTTAATCACAAAGATACGACTTTATTTGGCAAAGCTGTGACTATTAGCCGCGGTGGCTATTCCGGTGAGTTTGGCTACGAGATCGCTAGCGCATCAAAAGACATGGTTGAGATTTGGGATAGGATACTGGAGATAGGCAAGCCGTTAGGCGTGATTGCTGCATCATGGAATGCGCTTGAATTAGCACGTATGGAGGCGGCATTACCATTTTTCCCGTTTGAGATGCCAGAAGGTGATACTACACCGTGGGAGGCAGGCTTAGGCTGGGCGGTAGACCTTGATAAACAGGCTAGTTATATCGGTAAAGATGCCGTCATGAAATCTCGCGAGCATGCGCGTGTCAAGCAAGTTGGCTTGGTATGTCATAGCCCAGTGGCTGTTGAGCCAGGCGCAAAAATAATGGTAGCAGGCAAAGAAGTGGGCGTTATTACTAGCGGCAGTTTCAGCCGATTCTCCAATTAATGTGTGGGTCGGATTAGATGAAGTCCATCGCAATTCTGATTCCGACTTATGACAGCGCGGCGACGCTGCAACAGACGCTGGAATCTCTTTTGGTCCAGGATCTTTCGCTGG
>JAZJZG010000016.1:2111-4740 GCA_040389995.1 Pseudomonadota bacterium
TAGCATTGGCGCACGTTAAGCCTGAGTTTAGTCAGATTGGTACTTTAGTAGAAGTGGTCGGTAGCAATGGCCGTTGTTCTGCTAGGGTCGCGCAAACACCATTTTATGATCCAATGCGTTTGCGTGTTTTCCCAGAAAATATGAAAGTGTAATCATGGAACGTGGATATTGGATTAGAAGTAAGCCAGTGTATAGCTCATTGGCTTGGTATGAAAAAGCAACTGCACATTTAGTGGTTGCACAAGGCCCTGGTGGCATGGCGGTATTAAAGCTATTTCAACAGATGCATCCTAAGCAGCCGATTACTGTGTTGTATGCTAAGGCTGATTCAGGTGCGGATTTCGCTAGTATTCTAGGTAAAGTAGTGCCTGAAGGCCTGCAGGTACGAGATAACCAGGAAGATGTATTAGCTGCATTAGCAAACATTCTGCCTAGCATGTATATGGGCCTACGCCTTTATGTAACAGGGTCTGAAGGCTTTATATGGTCTGTTGCAGAGGTTGCCAAAGCGCATGGTATTGAAGATATAGATATCATGAAAGAGGTGAGCACTACACTTGCCAGGTCCGTTTACTGTGTCCATTGCAAAACCATTACGCACAATATTACAACCAATATAGGCAAATGTGCCGGCTGTGAGCGCATGCTGTTTGTACGTGACCATTTCTCTCGTCGTTTAGGTGCTTATATGGGATTGATGGTCGATGCTGAGTCTCCAGGAGTGCTGCCAGAGATTGAGGAGATTTATCCATGAGTATGATCAATATAAAAGTCGCGGCTATTGAGCAGGTGACACCTTTAGTTAAGCATTTTACTTTCGTTAAAGAAGACGGTTCAGAGTTTCCTGCGTTTTCTGGCGGTAGCCATGTAGTGGTGTCGCTCGATATAGGCGGGCGCATACATCGTAACCCTTACTCACTGATGGGGTCGCCTGAGGAGACTTCGGCTTACCATATCTCGGTACGTCGGCAAGAACACTCCAGAGGTGGCTCAGTGTTTATGCACGATAATGTCACTGTAGGGATGCCTTTAAAAATTACTTATCCTGTCAATCTGTTTTCATTGGCAAAGAAAGGCCGCAAACACATACTGCTTGCAGGCGGTATCGGGATTACCCCTTTTATGTCGCAGATTGCCGACCTGAAGAGAACCGGTGCAGATTATGAATTGCATTATGCATTCAGGTCGCCAGAGCACGGTGCCTTTGCGAGCCAACTTGAGAACAGTTATGGCGATAGAGTGCATTGCCATGTCGATAGCATTGGCGGACGTCTGGATTTGAATGGGTTATTGAGCAAACAGCCGCTTGGTACACATGTCTATGTATGTGGACCTAACTCCATGGTGGTGGCTGTATTGGAAACAGCTAGAAGCCTTGGTTGGCCAGAAAGCCATATACACAGCGAGCAGTTCCTTGCACCACCGATTGGCGAGCCGTTCAAAATACAACTGGCGCGGTCAAATAAAGATATTCTTGTGCCATCTGAAATGAGCATGCTGGAAGCAATTGAGGCCGCTGGCGTAGAGGCAGATTTCCTGTGTCGTGGCGGGGTATGTGGCCGATGTGAGTTGCAAGTGCTTGAGACCGATGGGGCGCTATTACATAACGACCATTTTCTGACAGATGCCGAGAAGGCATCAGGTAGGAAAATTATGCCATGCGTGTCTCGTGCAAAATGCGAGCGTTTGGTGCTGGATATTTAATTTCAAGTAATTTAATTTAGAGCTATCCAATTTAAGATCACAAAATCTTAAATGAGAGTGTAAAGGTGAACAGTATGGCATTAGCATTTAAACAAGAAACTTTCCGTGACGATTACACATATCGCAACTCACCACATGCAATCAAGCGGTTTCCCTTTCCGTTTGCAGAAGACCAATATATGTACTCAGTCAATATTGAGCCACATGGTCAGGGCAAGAAAGACTCGGTATATGAGTTTGCGTTCGACGTTGATGAACACTATGTTGCAGAGTGTATCGATAAAAAAATCACGCTAGAGCAGGATCCGGGCAGATATGTATCATTACCGCATATGATGGATGCGCAATGGGACTTTGTAGAGCTAACCATGGAGTCTCTTGCAAAAGATTACCCAGAGCATTTTCTATTACAAAAAAATGGACATCAATGGACTTGGGAAAACAAGCCATTAGGTATTAAAGACACCTTTACTTTTGGTGATGCATCAACATTGCCTATGGAGCCGTTTGACTATATGGGGCGACAAGTCCAAGGTGATTTTGTGCTGCTTGATCAGCGTGATGAGACGCTCTATGCCGATGCCGGTTTCGTGACAACCCAAGCCGACTGGTCACTTGCATTTAACGTAGGCATGTCGTGGAAAGAGTGGCACGGCCCAGTACCACAAGTGACAGAATTGGGCGTGATGGACAGGGCATTAAAGTTCTTGCTGAATCTACAGCTTGGCAGTCCAGTCCGCAGACTTAATTGGACGATGACCATTAATCCACGTTTAGATACATCACCTGAGAATTACCCATTTTGGGGTGGTGATCGCAATACGGTGAATGCCGATAACGTAGGTGACCTTGCACACCTGCGGGTCGAGTTGCAGACTTTATTTAGATTGCCGCGCAGTAATGCCATCATGTTTGGTGTGCGCTG
>JAZJZG010000017.1:0-259 GCA_040389995.1 Pseudomonadota bacterium
AACCAAGTGCATTTTGCGATGTCTTCTAATCGTAAGAACTTGGATTTTGAACAAGAATTTAGTTTATATCGTGAGCAACTTAAAAACCTGCTTACCTAAGGATTGAACATGAGTACTAATAATTTAGGTGTATTAGATTACCAGCCAAAAACATTGCTACAGCGCCTCAATTGGCTAGATTGGCTGTATGCGGCAGTTCTGGTGATAGGCGCTGTTTTTGCATTTAGCAAGTATGGTAAATACATGGATATTTATGAAG
>JAZJZG010000017.1:269-8095 GCA_040389995.1 Pseudomonadota bacterium
ATAAGGTGACGGTCACGCTCAATGAGAAGAAAGATATTTATGAAGCGGTTTTTTTGTTTGGTGCTGCCGCTTTATTTAGTTATCTGGGTTGGCAGTGGAAGTCAATCGGCAAGCTAGTCATTGGCATTGCTGTGATTAGCTTATTTTCCATTAGTTTGTATGACGGTGATCAAGCGCGCGCTACGCAGGCTTTCTTGCTTAGGTTCTTAATTTCCAGTCAATCCGCCATTATGTGGATGAATGTATTGTTTGTATTAGCGATGGTGACTTATTGGTTTGCCATGTACAAACGCTCAGACTTTGCTGGTAAGGTCGCCTCTGCACTGACATGGACTGCCGTATTGATGGGCTTTGTTGGCTTAATGGTGCGCTGGTATGAGTCTTATTTAATCGCGCCGGATGTGGGTCATATCCCTATCAGCAATCTGTATGAAGTGTTCATTTTATTTTGTCTGATTACGTCATTACTGTATTTGCATTACGAGCAAAAATTTAACACTAAACAGCTAGGTGGCTTTGTATTGCTGGTCATCAATGCCGCGGTAGGTTTTATTCTTTGGTACACATTTGATAGGCATGCCAATGGTATCCAACCGTTAGTGCCTGCCTTACAGAGCTATTGGATGAAGATACACGTACCAGCTAACTTTGTAGGTTACGGGTCATTTTCCGTAGCAGCCATGGTGGCTAGTGCTTATTTATTAGCTAATAAAGGAGTATTAAGCACACGCTTACCAAGTTTAGAGGTGTTGGATGATGTCATGTATAAATCCATCGCCGTTGGTTTTGCATTCTTCACTATCGCCACTATTTTAGGGGCGATTTGGGCCGCAGAAGCATGGGGCGGCTATTGGAGCTGGGATCCAAAAGAAACTTGGGCGCTGATTGTATGGCTTAACTATGCTGCATGGTTGCATTTACGTATGGTCAAAGGCTTGCGCGGGCCAGTGCTGGCTTGGTGGGCGTTAATCGGGCTGGTTGTCACGACCTTTGCATTCTTAGGTGTGAATATGTTTTTAAGCGGCTTGCATTCATACGGTACGCTATAGTTTGAGAGATGATTTAAATTAAGATTTACCAATAATAAAGCGACTTAATAAGCCGCTTTATTATTTGGTCTAAGCCGAGCCGTAAATTTAGCCAGCTAGTTCAGTTACATCATCTCTAGCCTAAAACGTACTTCACCATCACGGTTCTCTACCAAACTTAGCTGATAGCCTGCCTGCTGCGCCTGATGCGCCGCGTGATACAAGCCTACCCCTAAACCGTTTCTCGAACTGATATGTGTTTTGAATAGTTTGTCAGCGACATCTGCGGGCATGGCCGAGCCAGTATCGCTTACCTCTAAGCAAAATTTCTCAGTAGGCATTAACGTCACTTTAATTAATGTATTCACTTCTAATTTTGCTTTTTCCAAGGCATTCTGTATCAAATTATCCACAATACTGTCGAGTATCTCAGGATCAATGTCGGATTTAGGCATGATAGCCGGTGCTTCAAAAGCAATTTGATTCTGTGAGTTTGCATAATGTGAATTTAACTGCTTAAAGCTTTTCCACCATGTACTTACTTTTGCCTGCTGATTTTTTTCACTACTTGGGTGTTCAAGCTTCGTTAAGGTGGCATTGAGTCGCTGACTCAATCTTGGTAGTTGTTTTTTGATTAATTCAATCAGCTTTGCATCGTCTTCATGGTTTTTAATTCCGTCAGCGCTCTGAAGTGCTGCTGCAGATAGTGTGCCCATGGATTGCAGAATATTTTTGATGTCGTGTGTCAGGCGTGAGCCAGTTTCATAGAACGTTTGCATGTAAATATTTTGGCTAATGGTCTCTTCGCGACGCTTGGCTTCGTAAAACTCACCTAAAAGCTGGGTTAAAAGCTGCACATGCAAATACATAGCCGGGCTGAACTGCCAACGAGAATAAAGCGTTAGATTTAGCTGTTGAAAATTAAAAGTGGAAATAAATCGCGTTACTTCTCCTACCTGATGTTTAGAGTTTTCAACTTGCCACACAACACCGCTTACCCAGTTTAGGGTTGTGAGTTCGTGCATGGCGGCTTGTAAAAAGTTGTCGGCTGTCGTTTCATACTCGGCATGCGTGGCAATTTTTCCGATCCATTGTTCAAATGGTAAACCTAAGCTCAGTAAATAACGCGACATCAGCAATTCCAGACCCGAAAAAGTCGCACTCGGGTTCCATAGCCAGCTTACTGCAACCAGAGTCGCTGCCAAGCAAAATGCTGCTACTAATAACAATTCTATATAGTGAATTTTCCAAATAATCCCAATAGAAAAACTACCAAGAATGACAATCAGCGTGAGTAAAAAGAGTAATAAAGTATAGAAAAAGTCGATATTTGGCGTGGGCCTGTCAGGCTTATTTTTAACGGACAAAAATAAAATAGATAGAGGTAAGACTGGTAAGAAATAGATGAGTAAGAATTCTGCAGCCGCTAAATCATCATTGGCATTGAGTATTTTAGGCACTACCCATAATAGTAAAATGGCGAGTAAATACGTGGCGGCTAAAATGTTGGGTAGTTTAGAGCGGGTAGATTCGCTAGAAATTACGCGGCCACCAATCAACGCAAATAAGCCAGCTAACCAGAAAGCGGTAACCCACCAATTGCTATAAGTCACCAGTAAAAAAGCGCCGATCGCAATGATTAGCGTTGACTGCCATGATAGTTTTCTAGTTTGACGCATTAAGGGCTGCCACAGTAAGAACAAGCCGTAATGGCATAAGAACAAGGCTTTATGTAAATCGCCCGCTTCTCCCCAGATTAATAGTGCATGCAATGATAAAAGCATCAAGGCCATCAATCGGTCAGAGTCGTTGAACAGTTGGCGATACAATTTAATCAAAATTTGCATGGGATAATTACTTATAAAATAATTGATTTGTTTGGCGACATAAACTTACTATGTTGGCAAGTGTATATAAATTTTGCCTCTATAGTAACGTTAAAATTTGAACATAACTGTTTGGTTCTTGACAATTATTATGCATTTTTTAATAAACTCTTATAGAATGTCGCTAGTAAAGTGCTAAAACAATAAAAATTTCACTGGCATAAGATTTGCATACGTTAGGTTTATCAAATGGGCATTTGTAATGAGTTGAATGCTTTAAATATATACACGGTTCGGGGATATTGATGAGAAAACAACAAACAGGCTTCACGTTAATCGAATTAGCCATCGTGCTAGTGATTATTGGCTTGCTACTGGGCGGCGTGTTAAAAGGTCAGGAATTGATTAATAGTGCCAAGGTTAAAAACATGGCCAGTGATTTTAAAAATACTCAAATATATATTTACGGGTATCAAGATAAATACAGAGCTCTACCTGGTGATGATATAAATGTGAAAGTGCATTTGGGTACTACTGCAACACCCGGTACAGGTGGTACATTAGGTAATGGAGTTATTGAAGGAGCTTGGAATGCTACTGGTACTGAGGAGTCGGCCGTTTTTTGGCAGCACGTTAGATTGGCTGGTTTGGCACCTGGAGGTACTGTAGTCGGAGCAACTAACGGCTATTTTCCTACAAATGCTGATGGTGGTCGCATTGGTGTTGCTAGTGTAATTAATGCTGGTATCCCAACGGGAATGACAGGCTCCTATGTTATTTGTTCTGCAGCTATTTTAGGTAAATTTGCAAAACAACTTGATACTGCTCTTGATGACGGAGAAACCTCAACAGGTTCAATGAGAGCATATGATACAGCAGCTCCTACCGTGTGGGTAACTAGTAATATAGCCAGCCCTACTATTGACGATACTAAGACATATAACGTTTGCTTGTCTTTCTAGTTTAGATTCTTTTTTTAAAGGAACCCACTTCGGTGGGTTTTTTGTTGTCTAGTATTTTAATATACATACATGTCAAGTAATTTAACTGCTTGCGTAGAAGCTAAATTGTTTTAGAATAGGTGGTTAATAAAAAGCTCACAACAATTCAAAAAACTACCAAGCAATTCATGACCAAAAATATTGTAGAGATCGATAACTTATCCTTTGGTTACAAAGGGCGTTTATTGCATAAAGGCATAAACATGGTGTTCCCGCGTGGGAAAGTCGTGGCCATTATGGGCGGTAGTGGTAGTGGTAAAACAACCTTACTTCGTTTAATCGGCGGGCAAATTAAGCCGAATAAAGGCGAAGTGCGTGTCGATGGACAAGTGGTGCATAAGCAAGACCGCGATGGTATCTTCAAGTTGCGCCGTAAAATGGGTATGCTGTTTCAGCAAGGTGCGCTATTCACTGATTTGTCGGTATTTGAAAATGTCGCTTTTCCAATGCGTGAATTGACGGATCTGCCGGATGCCATGATCAGGGATTTAGTATTGCTTAAGCTAAACGCTGTGGGCTTGCGCGGAGCGCATACTTTGATGCCGACCGAACTTTCCGGTGGTATGGCAAGGCGCGTGGCGTTGGCTCGGGCGGTTGCGCTAGATCCCTACATGATTATGTATGATGAACCGTTTGCTGGTTTAGACCCAATATCAATGGGCGTTATTTGTGATTTAATCCGTAGCTTGAATGATGCATTAGGCGCTACCTCTATCATTGTGTCACACGATGTAAAAGAAACCTTTTTAATTGCAGATTACGTATATTTTGTAGCGGATGGGGTGGTGGTGGCTGAAGGTACTCCGCATGATTTAACCCAATCTGAGTTGCCATTTGTGCATCAGTTTGTACACGGTGAAAAAGATGGGCCAGTGCCGTTTCATTATCCTGCTGCAAATTACCAATCTGAGCTGTTGAATCAAAAACAGACACATAAATAGTCGATTGAATAAAAATAAATGATTAAATCAAGTCTATTGTTCAAACTCACTCGTACCTTACGCGGTATCGGCAAGCGCATGATAGAGCGTATCTGGCGATTAGGCGCAGGCGCTAGGTTATTTTTCTTGACCATTATTTACTCAGGAGAAAGTTTTCGCCGCTTTCATTTAACGTTGCGTGAGATTTATTTTACCGGCGTTATGTCGCTCATGCTGATTGTTGTGTCAGGGTTTTTTGTCGGGATGGTGCTGGCATTGCAGGGCTATAATACGCTGCAAAAATATGGCTCGTCCGAGGCGATTGGTGTTTTAGTCGCGCTGTCCTTGGTGCGTGAGCTAGGCCCAGTGGTCACGGCATTGCTGTTTGCAGGACGTGCAGGTACCGCGATAACCGCTGAAATCGGCTTGATGAAAACTACTGAACAGCTTTCAGCCATGGAAATGATGGCAGTAAACCCGATTGCACGGGTGATCGCACCACGTTTCTGGGCGGGTTTAATCTCTATGCCGATATTGGCTACTATATTTTCTATGGTCGGTATTTTAGGCGGTTATTTAGTCGCAGTGCCCTTGATAGGTGTAGATGATGGCGCATTTTGGTCGCAGATGCAGGCCAGTGTAGATTTCCGGGCAGACATAGTTAATGGCGTCATTAAAAGTCTGGTATTTGGCGTGGCATGTACCATGATTGCGTTATTTGAAGGTTTTGATGCACCGCCCACAGCGGAAGGTGTGAGTAGGGCAACAACACGTACTGTGGTGATTTCATCGTTTGCAGTATTGGGTTTAGATTTTGTTTTAACATCTTTTATGCTTGTTGTGTAATACATAAGAGACTATACAATTGTGCGGAATTGAAAGGATTTGAAGTGGATAGAACAACAATAGATTTATGGGTGGGGATATTTGTGGCGCTAGGTGTCGCTGCTCTGTTAGGTCTGGCCATGAAGGTGGGCAATTTAACTTCAAGTAAAATAGGTGACACTTATAGCGTTACGGCAGCCTTTGAGAATATCGGCAGCCTGAAACCGCAATCGCCAGTAAAGAGCGCGGGTGTAGTAGTGGGCCGTGTGGATAATATTAAGTTTGACAGCAAGCTTTTTGAAGCAATTGTGACGATTAAAATAGATAAGCGCTATCCTTTTCCTAAAGATACTTTTGCTAATATTTACACTGCAGGTTTGTTGGGCGAGCAGTATGTGGGTCTTGAAGCAGGGGGCGATGACGCTACGTTGGTCAATGGCGATAAAATCACACATACACAGGACGCGGTGGTATTGGAAAAAATGATTAGCCAGTTCTTGTTTAATAAAGCCTCTGAAACAAAAGATGCAGAACCTAAAGCTGCAGTTGCGACTGAGTCCGCAGGTGCTAAGGCTAAAGATGTCAAGTCAACCGAATTGGGTGACCCTGCGTTCTAACAACTGCTATAATTGTGGTCAAAAGTCGTTTAATATTGAATCAGTAAAGGCTATCAATGAAATTATTTGCAAGATTTTTAATAAGCACGGGTTTACTCGTAGGTTTGTTCGCTAATGTTGGTGTTGCCAATGCAGAGCTTGCGCCTGATGCACTCGTTAAGCAAACGGCCGATGAAGTGCTTGCCATTGTTAAAAACGATAAAGACATACAGTCTGGTAATCAGCAAAAATTATTCGCGCTGACCGAAGAGAAAATATTACCAAACTTCGATTTTGACCGCGTTTGCCGCATGGTGCTGGGCAAAAGCTGGAAAACTGCGACACCCGAGCAACAGGCGAGTTTTCAGCAGGAGTTCCGTAGTCTTCTATTACGTACTTATGCTTCAGCGCTGAGTAAATATAAAGACCAGGTAATTGAGTACAAGCCTTTTCGTGCGGAAGCTGGCGCGCAAAATGTGAGTGTAAAGACGCAAATTCTACAAACTGGTGGTCAGCCAGTTGAGGTTGATTACAGCTTGGTTAAATCTGCCAGTGGTTGGAAAGTGTTTGATATTGTGATTGAGGGTGTGAGTCTAGTGACTAATTACCGTAGTCAATTCAGCAATGAAATTCGCCAAAATGGTTTGGATAGCTTGAATAAAAAGCTAGCCGATAAAAATAAGAATGCCGGCGCTAACTAAATATCTGGGTTTAGTTAAAACTAACTTGAGAAAATTTAAGTATTATCACTAACATGGCCAATATTACGCAACAAGGAAACCAATGGCGCATTTCGGGTGACGTGCTGATGGGCAACGCTAATGCACTATTAAATCAAAGTAATACATTTGAAATGACGGGTGCCACTGAGGTTGATTTCTCAGCCGTGACGGATATTGATACCGTTGCTATCAGCCTGATGTTGGAATGGCAGCGCCGAGCTGTTGCATCAAATTGCACCGTGACTTTTACACACTTACCCGTTAATTTAGTCAGTTTGGCTGAATTGTATGGGGTAACGGAGTTCTTCTCGATTAGGGTGCATTAGTTGTTCACTTCAGTTTAACAATGGCTATTGTGTTTTCTAAGATTGGCTCCATTCTCATTCTACTGCTGAAATAATTGCTGGTTCATGCGCGCATGAACCTATATACATGAATCTATATAGTGTCTATATAACATTTAACGTGCATATAGGCGCAATCAATATATAACCTACTTGAAAGTCATCTTTGACCGTGTCTGCTGTAAAAAATAACACTGCCAGTGGTAAAAAACCTGCGATTCGGATTAATGGCGTGCATAAGCACTTTGCTAATTTGCATGCGCTCAGAGGCATTGATTTAACCATAGAGCAAGGCGAGTTCTTTGCGCTACTTGGGCCGAACGGTGCGGGTAAGTCTACGTTAATTAGTATACTTGCAGGCTTAATCAAGCCTAGTGCCGGTGATATCTCTGTCATGGGTTTTGATGTGGTGAATCAATATCAGCAGGCTAGGCAGTTGTTAGGTGTGGTGCCGCAAGAGTTAGTGTTTGACCCATTCTTTAATGTGCGGGAAATGTTGCGCTTTCAGGCGGGCTATTTCGGGCACGGACCAGAAAATGATGCATGGGTAGATGAAATTCTTGA
>JAZJZG010000018.1:0-735 GCA_040389995.1 Pseudomonadota bacterium
ATCGTCGAGCAATCCGGCATAAGCCCTGACATCGCCTGCAACAGCATCACCCGCGAAGAGCGCCTCACCCTCACCAAGCTTTTAACACTCCCCGGAAGCGTTTGGCTCATTGATTTTCCCGGTAACGGTGACAACAAAGTCAAAGACGGCTATGACTACCAGGAATGGTTTGATCTCTTTATCCCAACCATCAAAAATTTTACAAACTTGATTTAGGAACACACTATGCAAATTGCAATGAACTCTGTAGTAACAATGACTTATGAACTGAAAGACGCTGATGGCAATGTGCTTGAATCTAGCACAGAACCAGTGGCGTACTTACATGGCGGTTACGACAATATCTTCCCGAAAGTGGAAGAAGCCATGCACGGTAAAGGTGTTGGTGATGTGGTAACCGTCGACCTGCAACCTACTGATGCTTTTGGTGAGTATGATGAAGAATTAGTACAAATAGAGCCAGCGAGCGCTTTTCCAGCGGATGAGCTAAAAGTCGGCATGCAATTTGAAGGCGAAGATGACACTGGCGAAGTGATTTTATATACCGTGACAGAAATTGCCGATGGCAAAGTCATCGTGGATGGCAACCACCCTTGGGCTGGTGAGCGCGTAGTATTTAGCGCCACGAATCGCCGCCAGTTCTCTTCTCGATTCATGGCCGCGCTCCGGCCCACTTCGCCCGCATGCTGGCAGGTAAGCAAAAATAGCTGCACCAAGTATCGCCCTGGAATACGA
>JAZJZG010000018.1:745-4610 GCA_040389995.1 Pseudomonadota bacterium
GTGCGGCGAATAAAGAAGAGGTCACACATCAGCATGTACATGGTGCTGGTGGTCATCACCACTAGGAAATATTGCCGGAATTGCCCGGCATTATTTAATATATAAAAAAGCCCTCAGATTTGAGGGCTTTTTATATATTCAAGATTTAAATCAACAAGGCTTAAATCAATAAGACTTAAATCAACAAGGCTTAAATCAATAAGTCTTTAAGTTTATACAGTAAGCCTAGCGCCTGTTTAGGGGTGAGATCATCCACTTGTATGGTTTCCAGCTCTCGCACAATAGGATGAGTTGGTACATCTTGTGTAGGCTCACTCTTGGCAAACATATCAGGTTGCGCAGTATTTGCTGCTACTTGATTATTCTCAAGCTGGGTAAGTTTGCGTTTTGCCGCAGCCACCACACTTTTGGGAATCCCCGCTAACTGTGCTACCTGCAAACCATAGCTTTGATTCGCGGCGCCCTCTTCCACCTTGTGCATGAATACTATGTTATGGCCATGCTCAACCGCATCCAAATGCACGTTCGCGGCCTGTTTGAACTCATCTACGATGCGCGTTAACTCAAAATAATGGGTAGCAAACAAGGTGTAGCTACGATTCTTTTCTAGCAATTGTTTAGCCACCGCCCACGCTAGACTCAAACCATCAAATGTAGAAGTGCCTCGTCCAATCTCATCCAACAACACCAGGCTTTTATCGGTAGCATTGTGCAAGATATTGGCAGTTTCAGTCATCTCGACCATGAAGGTGGAGCGCCCACCCGCCAAATCATCAGAAGCGCCAATACGTGTCATGATACGATCTATTTCACCGATTTTGGCAGTACTTGCCGGCACATAGCAACCACAGTGCGCTAACAATACAATTAAAGCCGTTTGTCGCATAAAGGTAGATTTACCACCCATATTCGGGCCGGTAATGAGCAATAGCTGGCGATACGGATTCAAGGTTACATCGTTGGCAATAAAGGGCTGACCTGATGTAGCCACGGAAATCTGCTCAACCACCGGATGCCGGCCGTGCAAAATATGAATGCCAGCCTCAGTCGTAAAACTAGGTGCTACATAGCTCAAGGTAATGGCGCGTTCAGAAAAACAGCACAGCACATCCAAACTAGCTACAGCCCCTGCATTCATTTGTAGGGTCGCGATATATTGCGCCAACTTATCCAATATCTCGGCATACAGTATTTTTTCACGTACCAGTGCACGGTCGTTCGCGCTTAATACTTTGTCTTCAAAGGCTTTTAGTTCAGGCGTGATAAAACGCTCAACATTCTTGAGCGTCTGGCGGCGCCTATATTCTGCGGGGGCATTTTCGGCTTGTGCACGGCTCATCTCTATATAAAAACCATGTACGCTGTTGTATTCAACTTTTAGATTGGTAATGCCAGTACGCGCTTTCTCGGTCGCTTCAAATTGCAGTAAAAACTCGCCATGATTATTTTGCAATGCACGCAACTCATCAAGCTCAACATCGTAACCGTCCGCAATCACACCTCCCTCACGTAACACCACACTAGGCTCAGGCTTAATCGCACTGCTAAGTAATGTCAGCACCGCACTAGGCGCAGTTAAACTGGAACCTAAGGTTTGTAACAGATCTGCTTGCAAAGCTTGCAACTGCGTCTGCAATATTGGAAGCTGCTGCAAGCTTATGGACAAGCCTGACAAATCTCGTGGTCTAGCCGTTTTCAAGGCTATGCGCGCAGTGATACGCTCGATATCACCTATCACTTTCAGTGCCTGGTTGATAGCTGAATATCCATTATTCTGGATCAGCTCGGCAACTGCCTCATGCCGCTTCATGACCAGATTTCTATCTTGCAAAGGGTGATGTAACCAATGCCGTAATAGTCGCGCGCCCATTGCCGTTTGCGTGGTATTGAGTAACGAGTAAAGCGTAGGCGATACTTCGCCACGCAAGGTCATATCAATTTCCAGATTGCGGCGCGTAGCTGCATCCAGTTGCACGTAAGCACTGGTGGCTTCCACGCTTAACGCGTTGATATGCGGCAAGGTAGTGCGCTGGGTATGCTTGACATAATCGAGCAGCGCACCAGCGGCGCAAATTGCAGGCCGTAAGCCAGCACAGCCAAATCCATTCAAGTCATAGGTATTGAACTGCTTGGTGAGTGTATTAAACGCACTATCAAAATCAAACTGCCATGCGCTTAAACGCTTTTTAGAAATCTTACTGCTGGCAAGTGCCGTATGCTGAAAATCATCTGCCAGCAAAATCTCGCTAGGGCCGATACGCTCGATCTCTTGACCCAGCAGGCCAACGGCAATTTCACTCAGGATAAACGTGCCAGAGGCTAAGTTTAAGCGTGCCAAACCAATCACACCATCAGCTTGATAGATACTGAGCAATTGATTATCGCGCAATTCATCCAGCAACGCGGCATCAGTCAAAGTGCCTGGCGTTAATATGCGCGCAACTTGCCTATCGACTGGTCCTTTACTTGTAGCCGGATCGCCTACTTGCTCACAAATAGCAACCGTCTCGCCTAATTTTGCCAGTTTGGCTAAGTATTGTTCGACTGCGTGATACGGCACACCGGCCATTTTGATGGGCTGGCCGTTACTATTACCGCGCTGTGTGAGTGTAATACCGAGCAACTTAGCGGCTTTTTCAGCGTCTTCAAAAAACAACTCATAAAAATCGCCCATGCGGTACAACAGCAACATGTCTGGATATTGCGCTTTTAAACCAAGATACTGGCGCATCATGGGCGTATGGCTAGACAATATATGGTCAGGTGAATTATTTAGCGTGGAGTTTTGACTAGAGGTAGACACATCAAAAATTTAAAATTAAAGAATCATTTTACAATTTTATTGATAAAAATACCTTTAGTTTTAAAAGTCATTTTATATAGAACAAGTTATGCGGTGGTCACATCGCCAAAACCATGCGGATTCGATGATTGCCATTTCCAGATATCCGCGCACATTTGCTCCAGGCTATGCTTTGCACTCCAGCCTAATAGCTGCTTTGCAAGCGTCGCATCGGCGTAATTAATTGCAACATCACCCTGTCGTCTTGGTAAAAATTCATAGGGGATAGTTTTAGCACTCGCTTTTGAAAATGCCTTAACCACGTCTAAAACGCTGTAGCCATTACCTGTGCCTAGATTAACGGTAATCAGCGCTTTATTCTTCAACAGGTAATCAACCGCCGCCACATGCCCATCCGCCAAATCCATGACATGGATATAATCCCTTACACCAGTACCATCATGAGTGGCATAATCATTGCCGAAGACGCGTAGTGTCGATAAGCGACCAACCGCCACTTGTGCTACATACGGTAAGAGATTATTGGGGATACCATTTGGATCTTCGCCTATCATGCCACTGCTGTGCGCGCCTATAGGATTAAAGTAGCGCAATAACGCGATACGCCAAGTATTATCCGCTGCATGCAAATCGCGCAAGATATCTTCAATCATCAGTTTTGTGCGCCCATATGGATTGGTCGCACTTAAAGGAAAGTCCTCTTTAACCGGCACTGAAGCTGGATCACCATATACGGTGGCTGAAGAACTAAAAACGATGGTTTTAACATTAAACTCCGCCATCACTGCAAACAGATTTAGGCTACCCGCGACATTATTATCGTAATAAAGCTGTGGCTGCGCGCTAGACTCACCTACTGCTTTCAGGCCGGCAAAATGAATAACCGCGGTAATGGCATGATGCTGGAAAACACTCCGTAGCGCATGTTGATCGCGAATATCTGCCTGCACAAAGTGGAATTGCTTGCCAGCGAGCTGTTTTACACGATTAAGTGATTCAGATTGGCTGTTCGAAAGATTATCCAGCACAACAATATCATGTCCCACCTCTAGCATTTGCAGG
>JAZJZG010000019.1:0-25951 GCA_040389995.1 Pseudomonadota bacterium
AAATAAACTGATAAATTTATTTAAGTTTAGTTTCTTTGTACATTACATGCTTACGAACTACTGGATCAAATTTCTTGATTTCCATTTTTTCTGGCATGGTACGTTTGTTTTTAGTGGTGGTATAAAAATGACCTGTACCAGCACTTGATTCTAATTTAATTTTTTCGCGCATGATTTTCAGCCTTCTTAAATTTTCTGGCCAGCAGCACGCATACCAGCAAGCACGGCATCAATACCGTTTTTGTCGATAGTGCGCAAAGCATTGTTAGTAATGCGCATGCTTACCCAGCGGTTTTCGCTTTCAACCCAAAATTTGCGGTTTTGCAAATTAGGTAAAAAACGGCGTTTTGTTCTGTTGTTAGCGTGAGAAACATTGTTACCCACCATTGGCTTTTTGCCTGTTACCATACATACACGTGCCATGGTTATTCTCCAAACATTCACTTTTTTCTAAAGACCGCAATTATAGTACGAAAACTAATTTATTCTCAAGGAAAATATCGATTATATTCATGTTTTATAGCCCAATTACATATTTAGGCTAAAAGACGATATATTTTAGCATCAAAAAGAAACTACTCAGTGTTTACCTGTACTGCCAAAACCGCCTTCGCCACGTTCGCTGGCATCAAAATCATCTACCAGGTGAAATTCAGCTTGTACTACCGGTACAATCACTAACTGCGCAATACGTTCCATAGGATTAAGTTCAAAAGTCGTATTGCCGCGATTCCAGCATGACACCATCAGCTGGCCTTGGTAATCAGAATCGATCAGGCCCACTAAATTTCCCAAGACTATGCCATGTTTGTGCCCAAGCCCAGAGCGCGGCAGAATTAAAGCCGCGTAGTAGGTGTTGTCTAAGTGTATCGCCATGCCGGTGGGAATCAGTGTGGTTTCGCCGGGCGCTAATGTGATTGCCGAGTCAATGCAGGCCCGTAAATCTAAGCCTGCAGAGCCGATAGTGGCATAAGCCGGCATTTGCTCGTGCAGCCGATTATCTAAAATTTTAAGATCTACAATTAAACTCATTTCATCACTTTCTTATTAGTCGTGTTTAGTGCCGCAACGTATCATCAGCAGTGGCATAGGTTAACTTGCTGGTATATGACTAATTTACTATATTACGGCATTAACATATTGTTAATATGTACTAAAATCTCATGTGCAAGTATGGTCTTATCAGCAACAGGCAATGTATGTGTGCCGGTATCGTCCAGCAAGGTGATATTGGCGTTATCTTTGCCCATGCTCTCGCTGATTAAATTGGCGACAATCAATGGCAGTTTCTTTGCTAGGCGTTTTTGTGAGGCATACTCAATTAAACGCTCACTTTCTGCTGCAAAGCCCACGCAGAATGGCGCATTCGGTAGGCTGGCGACTTCTGCCAAAATATCCTGGTTACGCTTGAGTTCCAGTGTCAGCAAAGTTGCATTCTTTTTGATTTTTTCTTGGCTAGTCACTTTAGGTGAGTAATCTGCCACTGCCGCTACTGAAATAAAAATATCTTGTGTTGAGATATTTTGCATCACGGCTGCGTACATTGTAGCCGCACTTTTAGCCTCAATGTTAGTGGTGCCTATAGGTGCGTTTAGTGCTGTTTCGCCGCTAACTAATGTCACTTCAGCCCCCATATCAGACGCCACCTGCGCTAGGGCATAACCCATTTTCCCGCTACTTAAGTTAGTAATGGCACGTACCGGGTCTATCATTTCAAGCGTAGCGCCAGCGGTAATCAATATGCGTTTGCCAGCTAATAACTTAGGGGTAAAGTGAGCAGTCACTAGTGTTAGCAGTGCCTCTGCTTCTAGCATGCGCCCTAGGCCTACTTCACCACAAGCTTGTTCGCCGCTATCGGGCCCGAGTATGGCAATATTATCTAGTTTGAGCTGTTCTATATTACGTTGGGTTGCTGGATTCTCCCACATTTGCCTGTTCATGGCGGGGGCGACTAAGAGCGGACATGCTTTTTTATCAGTGCCTCGCGCTAAACATAATGTGGAAAGTAGGTCATCTGCACGACCATGTGCCAGCTTGGCGATAAAGTCTGCGCTGGCTGGGGCAATTAAAATGGCATCGGCTGCACGGGATAGCTCGATATGCGGCATACCGTTACTAATACTGCTATCCCACATATCAATAAACACAGGCTTGCCTGAAAGCGCTTGCATGGTGACCGGCGTGATAAATTGGCAAGCGGCAGTCGTCATCACCACTTGTACGTCGACGCCAGCTTTAACTAATAAGCGCACCAGCTCCGCCGCTTTATAAGCGGCAATACCACCAGTAATACCGAGAACTAGATGTTTGTTTTGCATTAAATGTTTATTTGCAGAAGATACATGGTAAATTTTATATTGAAAATATTAGTTTAAAATTTTAATAACCTTAAGTTTAACATGACCTTAGGCTTGTGACGCAAGGTGTACTGGTTGCCGTGGCATTAGTTCACCTCCCCCGGTGCTGGATAGATAGTGCTTACTTGTAAATGTAGATGAAAGCTGGGAAGCAAAGTCATGTGGAAGAAAATCAGAATCATTTTTTTGTTGCTGATACTCGCGACGGTGATGCAACAAGCTTGGCTGAATAAAGCTGACTTAGCTTGGAAACATAATCTCTACATAGCCGTGTATCCTGTGAATGTAGATGCTAGCGCTAAAGTAAGTGCATACTTACATACGCTGACGCACGGTGATTTTGAGCCGGTAGCTGAATACTTTGCTGAAGAGGCCGAGCCTTATCATTTAGGTCTACGCCATCCCATAGAGGTGGAGTTAGGTGCAGAAGTGACTGCTGTGCCACCCGCACCACCCAATGACTCCAGCATGTTCAGTAGTATCGTCTGGAGCTTAAAATTCAGGTATTTTGCTTGGGCAAACAGCCCTAAAGTCAATGTTAAGCCAGATATTAAGCTGTATTTATTGTATTACGATCCGGCTACCCACCCCGTACTCAGCCATTCTGTCGCGCTGAGTAAAGGTCGCATTGGACGGGTTAATTTATTTGGCGCCGCTGACTATGGCGAGCAGAATTTGGTTATCTTGTCGCATGAGTTGTTACATACACTCAATGCTACCGATAAATATGACTTAAGTGATAACTTGCCTATTTACCCGGACGGTTTTGCTGAGCCTGATAAAATACCACGTTACCCACAAGATAGTGCAGAATTGATGGGCGGGCGAATCGCCTTGAGTGAAGATAAAGCAGTCATACCTAAAAATTTGCAGCAAACAATGGTGGGTGCAAAAACGGCACGCGAAATAGGTTGGCTAAGATGATTGTGTCTAATAAAGACTAGCTGTAATGATAAAGCTGGTCGAAATTACAAAGGAGTAGTGAATGGCAATTACTGACTGGCCTGCAAGTGAACGCCCGCGAGAAAAGCTGCTTGAACTTGGCGTAGCAGCTTTGTCTGATGCTGAGCTACTCGCGATTTTCTTACGGGTAGGTGTTACTGGAAAAAGTGCAGTAGATCTAGCGCGTGATCTACTCACGCAATTTGGCAGTTTAAACAATATATTCGCCGCGCCGCTCTATGAGCTTACCCAAGTAAATGGTATTGGCAGCAGTAAATACGCGCAGTTACAAGCTATTTTTGAAATGAGTCGCCGTGCGCTCAATGAACAAATGCAGCGCAAGGATATTTTAAGTTCGCCACAGCAAGTGCGTGATTATCTATGTTTAAAGCTAGGCAGCTTAACGCGTGAAGTGTTTATGGTGCTGTTTCTCGACGCGCAAAATAGAATTATCACCACTGAAGAAATGTTTACCGGTACGCTTACACAAACCTCAGTTTACCCGCGAGAAGTGGTTAAAAGAGCCTTATATCATAATGCTGCATCGGTGATATTTGCCCATAATCATCCATCAGGTGTCGCGGAACAAAGTGCGGCCGATGAAATGATGACCACCGAGCTTAAAAAAGCGTTAGCGACGGTGGATGTGCGTGTGCTGGATCATTTTATTGTGGCAGGTAACAGCACTTTGTCATTTGTTGAGCATGGCCTAATCTAAACATTGATGGTTATTGTAGGGTTGCATGCTTATAACTTCCCGTGCATACGCACTAGTCGTTTTAACTCGGGTACACATGAGCCGCATTCAGTGCCACATTTTAGTTTGTTTTGCAGCGTGATTAAATCTGCGCCTAATTGAATCGTGTCTATGATGTCGTTTTCAGCGATATCTAAACAATTGCAGATAACTTTGCCGCGACTGCGTTGACCAGCTGGCGGTGCACTTAATGGTGCTAATGCCCAACGACGTAATTCTGTACTAAATTCGCCGGTGGACATGACATCTTTTAACCAATCTGCCGCGAGTGTTTCGCCTACTAAACGCACACCAGTGACTTCTGGCCTGCTATTGGCAGGGTTATTTTCTACCAGAATACGTTTGCTGATGCCGCGCTTGGCATCGTTATAGTTCAGTAATGGCATGTCGTCCGTCATGCCAAGGATAATATCAATCTCGGCGATCAACGCGGCGTCTGGCGCTTCTGTATTTGCTGCCCGTAAAATCAACATGCCCGCATGGCGCTCTGTATCACGGCCAAATAAACCGCAGCTGGCATATTTAAAGTGAGCTAATAGACCACGTACTTTTTGTAGCATGGTTAGATCTTGAATGGTGCGCATCACGGTCATGCACCACGGTAGTTCCAGTTTTTCGACTTTAACCGCGGTATGTTTGAGTTCTGGTTGTTTGGAGGTTTCGTCAAACGTTGGTGGCATCAACGCATTGACGCCTAAACCGTGCATAAATTGGCTACCCCAATGCATGGCAATGAATGTCTGTGAAGGCTGTACTTCGTTTGAGGTCTGCGCGGGCAATATTAGACTGCCGCGTTTATTGCTAACTTTAACAATGTCGCCATTTTTAATTGAACGACGCATCATATCGTCAGCACTGATATGTATCACAGGTTCTTCAGCATGGTTAAATAACTGCGCCACAGTACCTGTGCGGCTCATGCCGTGCCATTGGTCACGCAGGCGGCCAGTGAGTAAGTGCAGTGGATGACGCGCATCGGTTTTGTCGGCAGTGCCTTGATAGGAGACGTTAACAAATTGTGCTCTACCATCTGCTTTTTGAAACACGGCATCTTCGTATAGACGCGCTTTACCAATAGTGTCGCCAGCCACGAATGGCCATTGTTGCGGGCCTTGCTCATTGAGTAATGCGTAACTTAAGCCAGTGATGTCTAAATCACGGCCACGGGTGGTTTCGCGGTGCTCATTGAAGATTTCTTCAGTCCTTGTATATGGGAATAGTTGTGAATCTTTCGCGAGTCTTTTCTCTAAGCGCTGCGCAAAATCCACCATAATCGCCCAGTCATGGCGTGCTTCCGCAGGGGGCGTTATTGCTGGATTCACCCGCGTGATACGCCGTTCTGAGTTAGTCACCGAGCCTTCTTTTTCACCCCAGGTACTGGCTGGTAACAGTACATCGGCATATTGGTTGGTGTCAGTGTTATTGTAGGCATCCTGCACGACTACCAATTCTGCGGTGTTTAGTGCACTAAGTACGTTGTTCAGGTCTGGCATGGAGTGTGCTGGGTTGGTGCAAGCAATCCAAATGGCTTTTATACTGCCATCTTTTACTGCATCAAACATTTCAATAGCAGTTTTGCCAGACATGGCTGGAACGCTTGCTACGCCCCAAAGATTCGCTACTTCCGCACGATGTTCAGCATTCGCTAAATCACGGTGACCGGACATTAAATTCGCCATGCCGCCGACCTCGCGGCCACCCATCGCATTGGGCTGGCCTGTCAGTGAGAGGGGGCCTGCACCTAACTTGCCGATTTGACCGGTGGCAAGATGCAAATTAATTAGTGCAGCATTTTTATCAGTACCGTGAATGGATTGATTCAGGCCCATGCAATATATGCTTAGCGACGGCCCTTTGCCGAACCATTTGGCCGCGGTGATGATGTCAGATTCTTTGATGCCGCAAATGTCAGACACCATTCTTGGCGTGTATTCACGCACGGTTTCTTTTAGCACATTAAAACCATTGGTATGCTTGTTGATATAGTCCATATCCAGCAAGCCCTCCCATAACATGATGTTCAGCATGCCGTTAAACAGGGCAACATCTGTACCAGGTAGAATCGCAAGGTGCAGGTCGGCAGCTTGTGCGGTATCCGTGCGGCGCGGATCAACGACAATGATTTTTAGATTAGGGTTTTTGCTTTTCGCATCTTCAATGCGGCGATAGATAATCGGATGCGTAAAAGCGGTATTGCTTCCCGCTATGAACAAACATTCGGTATGGTCTATATCTTCATAGCAAGCTGGCGGCGAGTCTGCGCCTAGTGTGGCTTTATAACCAGATACAGCTGAACTCATGCAAAGGCGTGAGTTGGTATCAACGTTATTCGTGCCTATCAAGCCTTTAGCGAGCTTGTTAAATACGTAATAATCTTCAGTCAATAATTGACCAGAGATGTAGAAAGCAACTGAATCAGGACCATGTGTTTCTATAGTATTGGCAAATTTCTCAACCACAAAATCCAGTGATTCATCCCAGGTAGCTCGTACTCTAGGCGTATTACGATTAATACGTAACTCGGGGTAAAGAAGCCTATTATCCAGTTTGGCTGTAAGGTGTAGCGTAGAGCCTTTGGTGCATAAGCGGCCAAAGTTTGCTGGGTGCGTTGGGTCACCTTTGACATCAATGATCTTGTTGTTTTGACTGGAGATGATAACCCCGCAGCCAACGCCACAGTAACAGCAGGTACTTTTTGTTTCTTTAATCACTTTAATCCGGTCTTTATGCTTTATATATACACTGGCATTCGTTTTAAGCTTTTAGCTCTAAATACACAAAACCCGCTTCAATTTTAGTATTGAAGCAAGCCGTTTCGCCAATGTCTGGCTCTTCCGCTTTGCCATCTACTAAGCTGATTTTCCAGCCATGCATAGGACAAGCAATTTTATCGCCATAGACAATCCCTTCGGATAATGGTCCGCTTTTGTGTGGACATTTATTGTTCACGGCTAAAATACGGTCATCTTCTAAACGGAATACGCCGATTTCAATCTCTATATTTTCCTTGGTTCTGGTGCGTACGACACGTGCACCTAATTTAGGAATATCGTTTAACGGTGCTACTTTCACCCAATTACTCATGCTTATCCAACCTTAAGAAACTACTAATAAATAGATTAATAAAAAATTTAATACTAAGGAGAAAATAGCGACCCACTGCCATTTAACCAACCGAGTGCGGGCAATCAGCGGCGTGCGTGCTGGCGCCAGAATCGGCTTTAATTCTCCATGTTCAAGTGCCAATAACATTTCTTCTGTCGTTTCAAATCTAAGCTTCACATCATGCGCAACGGCTTTGAGGATTATATTTTCTAGCCAATATGGAATATCCGGCCTGTAGCGCGTTGGCGGAATAGCTTGCCCGAACTTTGGCCGCTGAAACGGCTCGATTTCGCCATACGGATATTTACGTGTCAGCAAGTGATACAAGGTAACCCCCGCTGCATAAATATCACTTTGCGGTGTAGCTGGCTCGCTATTAAATAACTCCGGCGCCATAAAGCTTGGCGTGCCAGGGTTTTGCATGGCTTTGATGGCGCCAACCCCACTACTGAGCGCGACACCTAGATCCAGAATACGTAAGCGCTGGTCGCTGGCTTGATGCACATTGGCTGGCTTAATATCGCGATGCACGATATTAAGTCTATGTAGCGCGCCTATGCCGCGCATCATGTCTATGCCTATCTTAGCTGTACCTGCGACGGTAAAGTGATGGCCACTGTCCAGACGTTGTTGCAATGTTGCACCTTCGTGCCAGCTCATCACATAGTACAGCTTGCTGCGTTTTTCTACCGACACGGGAAACACTTGCGGTACATACTGCGATACGACGCGCTTAGATAGCCATTCTTCATTTAATAGACCATTGCAGCTATCAATGTCGTTCGCTAATAGCGGTTGCAAGGTTTTTAATACAAACAGTTGTTTTGTACTCAGGTTTTGCACTTTATACAGCAAGCTGGCGCGTGATTCGTGCAGTATCTCGATGACTTGAAACTCATCGATCGTTTCGCCGACGTTTAATTTATTGGGTAAACTTAAATGCTTGCCGCCTGCCAATAGCTCCGATAAGGTATCTTCACCAAGCTGGGTAATCTTAACGGCAACCACGCTGCTATTATCCTGGCTGCCTTTTTCTAGCGCGGTTTTGGTGAGATGGTCGCATATCATCTGCGGGCTATCATAAAGACCTAGCATTTTATGAATGCCTTGCTCACCGACAGCATCCCATACGCCATCGCTCATCAACGCGAACACATCGCCCGCCTGCAACGCGCCTTCACCAAAATCTATCGCCAGATGCTGGTCTAAACCCACGGCGCGCTTTAATACATGGCGCATATCCGGCCTGTCCCACACGTGGTCGGTAGTGAGTTGTTTCAGTACGCCATCACGTAGCAAATAAATACGCGTGTCGCCGACATGGGCTAAATAGTAGCGTTGACCACGTAATAATAATAACGATAGTGTGCTAGCCATGCCCGCCATATCGCGATTGGCATTGGCCTGCGCAATCAGCCAGCGGTTTGCCGCGGTCAACACTTTATCCAGCGCGACTAGTGGCTCCCAAGTATCAGGCGTGGCGTAATAGTCTGATGTCACAGTACGTACCGTCATTTCAGACGCCTCACCGCCGCCCGCATTACCGCTCACGCCATCTGCTATAGCAATCAATGCGCCTTTTACGCTTAGTTGCTCATTAACGGGGGTGACTACGCCAATGTAATCTTCGTTACGCGGGCGTGGACCTGTTAGGCTGGACTGCCCAATTTCAAATTGTAGTGGCATCCGTTTAGTTTACACTTTTGCAGATGTGGCGGTAGCGCTGCCCCAAGTGGTACGCCATCTGGTTTTAACACCAGCCAAACCTATTACTGCCAACACCGCTAAACCTGCAAAAATCATCAAGCCAGTTTGGTAACTGCCAGAAGATTGCTTGAAATAGCCCAAGCTCGCTGCCAGATAAAAACCGCCTACGCCACCAGCCATGCCGACTAAGCCTGTCATCACGCCAATTTCTTTGCGGAAGCGCTGCGGTACCAATTGAAATACTGCACCGTTACCCATACCTAATACCGCCATTACAGGAATGATGATAGCGAGTGCTGGTTGATAGGTCGGCTGGCCAAAGCTCATCACAAATAATAATACTGCGGCAATAACATACATGGTGAGTAGTGTACGAATGCCGCCAATACGGTCAGCAACCATTCCGCCAAGTGGTCGTACTAGTGAGCCTGCGAACACACAGGCAGCGGTACAGTAACCTGCTTTTACTGGCCCTAAGCTGTAAAGGTCGTTGAAATAAATGGTCAGTGATGACGCCAATCCGACAAAACCACCAAAGGTAACGCTGTAGAAGAACATGAACCACCAAGCGTCTTTGTCTTGCAAAATTGCCACATATTGACTCAGAGATTTAGCCGGTGCCGTATCTGGACTATCTTTTGCAAAAATTACATATATGGCTAACACTATACATAGCGGTATCAGCGCCATGCCAAACACATTATTCCAGCCATAAGCCACAGCTAAAGCCGGCGCGAATAGTGCGGCGAATACGGTACCTGAGTTGCCGGCACCGGCAATGCCCAATGCTGTACCCTGATGCTCTGGTGGATACCAGCGGCTAGCTAATGGCAGTGCCACGGCAAACGACGCACCGGCAAAACCCAAACCCAGGCCCAGCATTAGCGCTTGTTGAAAAGTGTCAATGCCATGCAGCCAGGCAGTCAATAAACTTAAAATCACAATCACCTGGCCAATTACACCTGCCGACTTTGGTTTGATTTGGTCAACCAGTACGCCCATGACGATACGCAACAATGCTCCCGCTAACACTGGCGTTGCCACCATTAGACCCTTTTGTGCGGGTGTTAGATGTAAGCTGCTGGCAATTTGTACCGCTAATGGGCCAAGTAACACCCACACCATAAAGCTTAAATCAAAATATAAAAACGCTGAAAACAATGTCGGTTTATGACCGGCCTGCCAAAAACTTTTTTGCATGAAATCTTCCTTCTCTAGTGATTTTATTTAAAGGTGCTTTTTTGCGAGGTGTTTTTTAAATATATGTAATGTGCGTCAGCATGTAAGCAGCAGGATTTAGCCTGAGTTATATGGCAATAATCTCGAACTCTTTATGCTGCTCACGCTTTTGTACCCTATCGCTCCACGGTTCTGCCGCGCCTTGCAATGCGTATAGCAAGCGTTCATAGGCTGCTTTTCGACCTTCAGCGTCTGCTAATACGCGTTGTTTCACGTATTCCAAACCTACGCGCTCGATCCAATGCACAGTACGGTCTAAATAACGGGCCTCTTCGCGATACATTTGGATAAAGGCGCCAGAATATTCCAGTACTTCATCCGAAGTTTTTACTTTGCATAAGAATTGCGCAACTTCGGTTTTAATACCGCCGTTACCGCCTACATAGATTTCCCAGCCGGAATCCACGCCGATAATCCCAACGTCTTTAATGCCAGATTCAGCGCAGTTACGTGGGCAACCCGAGACTGCAAATTTTACTTTATGTGGCGCCCACATATGGTCGAAGGCTTTTTCGATATCTATGCCCATTTGTGTGGAATTTTGTGTGCCGAAACGGCAGAACTCAGCACCTACACAGGTTTTCACGGTGCGAATGCCTTTAGCATAAGCGTAGCCAGAAGGCATATCCAAGTCTTTCCACATGTCGACCAGGTCTTCTTTTTTTACCCCGAGCAAATCAATGCGCTGGCCGCCTGTGACCTTCACCATGGGTACTGCGTATTTATCGGCCACGTCGGCAATTTTACGCAGCTGGTCTGGCGTTGTTACACCGCCATACATGCGTGGAATAACTGAATAAGTACCGTCTTTTTGAATGTTGGCATGCACGCGTTCGTTAATGAAGCGTGATTGTGGATCATCAACTGCTTCGTGCGGCCAGGTAGAAAGTAGGTAGTAGTTCAGGGCCGGCCTGCAAGTCGCACAGCCATTTGGTGTACGCCATGCCATGCCTTGTATCGCACTTGGGATATTCAGGTATTTGTGCTGACGAATCTCTGCGCGTACTTCTTCATGGTTTTTATCTGTACAGCTACATACGGCTTTGCTCGTAGATGGCGGCGCATAACCACCACCCAAAGTCGAGGCTAGGATTTGCTCAACCAAGCCTACACATGAGCCACAGCTTGAACCTGCCTTGGTTTGCTTTTTCACATCATCAATGGTGAATAAGCCCTTATCTTGAATGGCTTTGACTATCGTACCTTTACACACGCCATTGCAGCCGCACACTTCCATCTCATTGGTCATGGCTGCTGCTTTATCTTGGCCTTGGTGGCCGGTGTTGCCTAGTGAGTCCTGACCAAACATCAAGTGATCGCGCACCTCATGGATGGCTTTGCCATCTCTAAGCATTTGAAAATACCACGAACCATCCGCGGTATCCCCATAAAGCACGCTACCAATGATTTTGTCATTTTTTATAACGAGTTTTTTGTAAACCCCGCCTACGGCATCGTGCAAAACAATTTCTTCGCGACCATCATTCGCAGCACCTTCGCCGATGTCGAAGTCGCCGGCACTAAATAGATCAATGCCAGTTACTTTTAATTTAGTCGAGGTGACAGAACCTTTATATAAGCCAATGCCAAAATTGGCCAAGTGGGTTGCACATACTTTTGCCATTTCAAATAAGGGCGCAACCAAGCCGTAGGAAATACCACGATGTGCTACGCATTCGCCCACAGCATACACACGTGGGTCATAAGTCTGCATGGTGTCGTTCACGACAATGCCGCGATTACAGTGGATGCCAGCAGACTCAGCCAATGCATAATTAGGGCGTATGCCTACAGCCATTACCACTAGATCAGCGGCGACTTCCAGGCCATCAGTAAAGCGTGCTGTTTTGACGCGACCATTGTCATCACCTAGCAATAGTTCGGTATTTTTTTGCAACAAGAACGTGAGGCCTTTAGCTTCTAAATTCTTTTGCAGCATTTTGCCTGCGGTCTTATCGAGCTGTTTTTCCAATAGCCACTCATTTTTATGTACTACAGTGACTGCCATGCCTTGAATTCTCAGGCCATTAGCTGCTTCTAGCCCAAGTAAACCACCACCAATCACTACTGCATGTTTATGTGTTTTTGCGGTATCTATCATGTCGTTGGTATCTTTAATATCACGATAGCCAATGACGCCCTTTAAATCTTTGCCAGGAATCGGCAGCATAAAAGGTTTAGAGCCAGTTGCCAGTAACAAGCGGTCGTATTCAGCACTGCTGCCATCTTCTGCATATACCACACGGTTTTTGCGGTCTATCTTGTTGATGCGCGCGCTGGTATGCAGTGTGATGTTATGTTCGGCATACCATTCACGCGTGTTTAAGATGATGTCGTCAATGGTTTGCTCATTGGCCAGCACGGGTGACAGCATGATGCGGTTATAGTTAGGATAGGGCTCATCACCGAACACGGTGATGTCATATAGCTCAGGTGCGATTTTCAGCAACTCTTCTACAGTACGCATGCCTGCCATACCATTACCAACCACTACTAATTTCATTTTTTGCATTGTATTAAGACTTCATTGGTTGAACATATTAGGTATAAAGCAATATCTATGCCTTGTATAATAGTTAGTATATTCAGTAACTTATATTTTAATGTTAATGATTTATGCACCAAGTTAATCGGTTTGTGCATTGCTGCACTTAAGCAGTGCATATCTCTTTAAATGACAGTTTGGTGCAGCACACAGCAGTAGGTTTAAGACTTAACTTAGAACGTATACATTGCCGTTAGCCATAATTTGTCAGTGTCACGAATGCGGCTTGCTTGTGTGACGGCGGCGGTAGGCTGATATTGATCACTTTCACGATATTTACCGTATTCAAGTTTAGTCATGATATTTTTATCGTAGTTGTATGTCACTGCCGCATTCCACTCAGTACCGTACTTATCCCCTTTGCCGCCGGTGACCTTGTTAAAATCTATATCCGAATTAAATACATGGTAGTCAGCAAAAAAAGAGAAATCGTTATATTTATAAGTCGCGGTAATAAAGGTATCTTGCAGGCCTTCTTTTGGTGTCGCTAAGAACTTATCTACCCAGCCCTGAAATAAGTGATTGGTGCCAAATGGCGTTTGGAACGCGTATTGCCCATTATTGCTAGAGAGTAGCTCTTGGTCTGCTCTTAAAGAAAAATTGCCATAAGCTGCGCCGCCGCCTACTTTGTAATAGTGTGCGGCTATCAGTGCATCACCGCCTTTATAGTCTGATTGTTTAGCGTATTCTGCGGTGTAGAGTGCTTTCCAATCGTCATCGATTTTATGTATGCCATCTAAACGTATCCCTAATATTTTATTGCTCTGGTCTTTTGCTGCGTTAGTGGTGCCGCCAAACCATGCGTTGCCATAGCCTAAATCACTAAAGCCAGAAAAATAACCATAGCCCACAACAGATTCAGTAGGTGAAATGCGATATTTGATATTGGCAATATCCAGCGCGCCATCAGTACGTAATTTAGTGTTGATCTGTCTTACAGATTCAAAATGGGATAGATACACTTCGGTATCCGGGATGGATTTATTCAGCACGGAAACACCATCAAACACCTGCATTACTTGCCTGAATCCAATATCACCGATGAAGCGCACGTTATCCAGATTAACTTGTTGACGGCCTGCACGTAGCCTAGTGTTTTTAATGCCGGTCCAATCAACAAAAAGTTGATTCACACCGGTGTAATCCGGATCAACAATTTTTGCGTAGGCAAGTTTGTCGGGTTGATTAGACGCCGGGCTGTATAGGCCAATTAGTGGCGTACTATCGTTATAATTATCTTCTAGCTTACTAACATCAATCAGTTGTGCCGCAAAACTGAAATTGTTAAAAGGGGCGGTTTGCCAGCCAATCAAGCTGCGCAGGGTGATGGCATTTGCCTCTTCCAGAGGCCTGACTGGCGTTAATGCTGGCGCATTGCCGTCTTGGTTCACGTTCTCATAACGCAATCTAAAGCTAGTCATGGGCTTGCCTTGGGTGATAGAGTCCAGCAATGTATATGCCGCAACTGGCTCGCCCTCTGCATGTGCGCTCTGCACCATACTTGTCAACGCCAATGTGGTGCAAACTATGATTAGATTTAGCTTGAATGATGTGTTGAGAGCCATTTTTTTCCTTGTAGAGTCAAATATTTTTTAATAATCGTTGGCAGGTTAAGCTTGTTAAGCTGCTTTCCTGGCATGGCGTACATGCAAAAATCGTAATGCCTTGCTGCATAAATGGTTGTAGTCCTGATTTCGCTATGGTTTTCCACAACCTAAGTGACCGATGATGGCAATGAACTCGCCTTCAGTAACCTCCAGTAACTTTCAGTAATACCTCAGCAAATGCCATGCCAAGTGATATTTTGTTGGCTATCATGATGATTCTGTTAGGTAATTGTTGATGGTTCTGGAGTGTGTCGCTAGGTATTGAGGCTGTAGGTATATGAAAATACGGCACAGATAAGGTGCACACGCACCATGCTATTTTGGTATAGGTAGGGCTTGGAGCAAGTTTATTGATTGCGGACATGCAATTTTTTAAGAAATATGGTTAACTTCGACCATGCATTCAGTCAAAATTAAAATCCAGATTTCACATGGTCATCAAATTGCTTTTGGCCCGGGTAAAGCGGAGTTGCTTGGTGCCATCAATCGCCAGGGTTCAATTTCTGCTGCAGCAAAAAGCATGAATATGTCGTATAAACGTGCTTGGGATCTGGTCATGGTCATGAATGCAAGCTTTAAAGAACCGCTGGTCGCTACGGTTGTAGGCGGGCCGCATGGTGGCGGGGCAACACTCACGCAGTTTGGTCATCATGTATTGCAGCAATATCTCAATATTCAGGCGAAGTCTGAGCAGTATGTACTATCCGAAACAGCTGATTTTTTAACGCTATTAGCGTCAACATCTGATGCTGATTAGATACGCCATCTAACATCCCCTTAGAGTTTACATTTGTTACACAAATGTTAATGTCGTTATATTTCTGATAATATATCGGTGTTAACGCCAACACTACTCTTAACAATGATGCGAGTCCTTGCTAAAGAGGGTGTTTGCAAAGATCAGCACTTTACCAATATAAAATCAGGAGATTTTCAAATGCACTTCCCCCTTTTAAAACGCGCATTGCTGACGTCGGCAATCGCACTGTTAATGCCATTATCCGCCTATGCTGATAATTCAGATCTTGAGGCGCGCATTCAACAACTGGAAAAAACCATTCAAGCCATGCAGCAGCAGCGTGCAGAGCAGGATAAGCAAGTTGAAGTGCTGACTAAAGAACTGGTGGGAATTGAAAACCAAGTGAGTCAATCAAAAATTACTAAGACTGAAGAAAAAGGCAGTAGTCAAGGCTCACCAGTTTATGGCAGCTTTAAAGACGGATTAGTCTTCGAGGATGGTACTGGTAACTGGAAGTTACAATTAAATGGACGTATACAAGCAGACTATAGAGCTTTTCAGCCTGATGATTGGAAAAACGATACCTTCAGCATCCGCCGTGCCAGGTTTGGCGGTACTTTCTCGTTCTTAAAAGATTTTGCTTTGCGTGTAGAAGGTGAATATGCCAACGATAATACTGGTGCCAAAGGCACTACAGCATTGACTTATGGCTATCTTGATTATACGCGCTGGTCAGCTGCGAAGGTTCGTGTAGGTCAATTCAAGCCATTTTTTGGACTAGAGCGACCACAAAGTACTAACTTTACCGATTTCACTGAACTATCACTAGCGACCAATAATGGTGCGATGTTCACTTCAACTTATGACCGAGGCATCATGGTCTTTGGCGACCCGTTGCCTTGGCTAAATTATAATGCTTATGTCGTCAACGGCAGCGGACAGAACAACGATGCCATGCGGGACAGTAAGGATGTTGGCGGTAGAGTGAATGCCAATTTTGCCAGTTTCACCGGTAATAAGGATGTCGTGTTACATGCAGGGGCTTCGGCTAGTTCCGGCAGTATCGGTTATTCTACCTCTACAGGAAATAGCCTCACGCAAAGTACAGAAGGCAATGGTGTGCAGTTTTTTAATGTAGCAAGTATATTGCCAGTCCATACCGACCGTACACGTTGGGGCGTTGAAACAGCACTTGCTTATGGCCCAGTCAAGTTTCAGGCAGAATATATAGACAGTAATTTTGAGGGTAGAAAAGCTCCCCCTGTAGCTGGTACTAATTTTGATAATGATATCAAAGCGTGGTATGCAGATTTAAATTGGCTGGTGACCGGTGAGTCTTATGCAGATACCTACAAAAGTGGCGTATTTGGCAGATTAAAACCCAAGAATAATTTTGATGAAAAAGGCGGCTGGGGTGCGTTTGAGCTAGGTTTACGTTACAGTAAATTTGATGCGTCTGATTTCAAGGCGTTATTAACTCAGGCTACCCTGACAAATACTAATACATATACCAGCGAAGCTGATGCATGGACGGTTGGCGGCAAGTGGATACTTAATCCAAATGCACGTGTAATGCTGAATTATATCCATACCAAATTTGATACTGACATCCGTGTGAATGGCAAACTGGATAATGCGGAAGATGCGGTAGTGTTAAGAGCGCAATACGACTTTTAATAAATAATAATTTAGAACATAGTGATTTTAGAATAAAGTGATTATAGATAGGGAAAGTTATGATTAAGAATATTGCCGTATGGCTGATTGGTATACTCATTGTGAGTATGGGGTTTGTTGCGAATGCAGAAGAAAAAGTCACGGTATTTGCAGCGGCCAGTTTAACTAATGCACTGACAGACATTGGTGCACAGTATGAAAAAGAAAAGACGACTAAAATCGTACATTCATTTGCAGCGTCATCCACTTTAGCAAAGCAAATTGAGAACGGCGCGCCGGCAGATATTTTTGTATCAGCCGACACGAAATGGATGAATTATTTGCAAGATAAGAAATTGATCGATACCGCTTCACGTAAAGAGTTTTTGGGTAATCAACTGGTGTTGATTGCACCAAAAGGGCATGGTTTTAATGTAAAGCTGGACAAATCATTTGATTTCGCCAAAGCGTTTGATGGTCGATTATGCACGGGAGACATTGATTCAGTGCCTGCGGGCATCTATGCGAAACAGTCTTTGACTTACCTGAACTGGTGGAATGGGATTAAAACCAGAATCGTCGGTGCGCAAGATGTACGGGGCGCCTTGGCGTTCGTAGAGCGTGGCGAATGTGCGGCAGGTATCGTGTATGAGACGGATGCTAAAGTCTCGAGTAAAGTGGAGATCATTGCGACCTTCCCTGAAAATAGCCATAAACCTATTGTTTATCCAATTGCATTTGTAGCCAATGCCAAGAATGTGAATAATGATTACTTTAATTATTTACAGTCACCAGCAGCTTTAGACATTTTCAAAAAATATGGCTTTAACATTCTTAATCAGCACTAATAATCAACTTAAGCACAAAGCCTGGTGACGGACTCTATTTTTTTACTAAGTGCCGCCGAGATTGAAGCGCTCATGCTCTCCGCTAAAGTGGCTATTTTCTGCACTTTAGCGATATGTGTGCCAGGCATCGCCGTCGCCTGGCTATTGGCAAAAAAATCATTTTTAGGCAAGTCCTTGCTTGATAGCGTCGTGCATCTGCCTCTGGTGCTGCCACCTGTAGTGCCAGGCTTTCTTTTACTCATACTGCTAGGTAGCCAAGGCTTGATTGGAAAATGGCTGCAGCAGGCTTTTGGGATTACGGTTGCATTTACCTGGGTGGGTGCGGTCATCGCCTCTGCGGTCATGGCTTTTCCACTTATGGTACGTTCGGCAAGGCTGGCTATTAGCCAAGTGGATAGCGGTCTTGAGGCCGCCGCGCAATCGCTGGGAGCCCGCCCATTGCGTGTCTTCTTCACTGTTACTTTGCCGCTAGCGATGCCTGGCATCATTACCGGCTTGATTCTCGCGTTCAGCCGTAGTCTGGGGGAGTTTGGCGCGACCATTACTTTTGTCGGTAATGTCGAAGGCGAGACACGTACGCTACCGCTGGCCATTTATACATATACCCAGATTCCTGATGGTGATATGGCCGCTATCCGGCTAGTGGTCATTAGTATGGTGATTGCACTTGGCGCATTGATGCTGAGTGATATATTAGAGCGGCGCGCGACCCGACGCATCGGCCGCGGCGTAAGGCCAAGTCATGATTGATATTGACCTGCAGCGCAAACAGGGTACGTTTAGCCTGCATGCCAAGTGCGTCATTACGGAGCCTGTGGTGGGTTTGTTTGGCCCTTCTGGCGCTGGCAAGAGCACGCTATTGGGTATGATCGCAGGTTTGATCAGACCCAATGCTGGTCACTTTATTTTAGATGGTGAATGCTTGTTTGATAGCATGCGAGGTATCAATGTGCCGCTGTATAAGCGCCATATCGGCGTGGTGTTTCAAGACAGTCGATTATTCCCACATTTAGATGTAAGGGATAATCTCAATTATGGTTTTAATCTGCTAGATGGCAAAAACCAGCGCTTAGGTTTTAAACAAATCATAGAGTTATTAGAGATTGGTCATCTATTAACACAAAAACCGCATCAACTCTCTGGCGGTGAAAAACAACGGGTCGCGCTAGGGCGTGCCTTGTTGATATCACCACGGTTATTATTGTTAGATGAGCCATTAGCCTCATTGGACGTGAGGTTGAAGCGCCAGATATTGCCATTTTTACGGCGTGTGAAAGATGAAATTAACCTCCCCATGATTTACGTGAGTCACGCCATTGATGAGATTTTATACCTGACTACACAAATCGCCATGTTAAATGCCGGGAAAATACTAACAGTAGGTTCATTTCAAGAAGTGATTCGTGATGAGCGGGCATTGGCTTTAGCCTATGCATCAGGTTTGGAGAATGTGCTGCATGCACAAGTATTAGCGCATTACCCAGCAGATGGTTATACCGTAGCTAAAATCGGTGCACAGCCTATCCATGTTCCTCTGGTTAATGTGCCAGTAGGGCGCATGATTCCACTATCAATCGCGGCTTCCAACATTGCATTATCAAAACAAAAGATTGATGGGGTGACGATACAAAATCAATTATTTGCTACGGTCACTGCCATACAACGGGTAGAAAAAGGCGTGCTAGTGACCTTGGATGTAGGCTGTTTGCTCATTGCTGAAGTGAGTGCTAAAGCCATATCAGATATGCAGATAGAGCTGGGGGCTAGCTTGTATTGCTTGATTAAAACGCAGAGTATTAGTCTGGTGTCTAATTAGCGTTGCTTGATAAAACCCAGGTACATGAATCAATCAGTGCTACTTTAATTCACCATCAAAATTAGCTTTGACTATCTGATTCCGGCCCATTTCCTTGGCTTGGTAGAGCGCTTTATCGGCAGACAATCGTAAGAAATCGTCATTATCCGGCTGGTTTGGAATCATCGATGCTACACCTATACTCAGCGTAACGCGCTTGGCTACCTTCGAACCGGTATGCGGAATATTTAAGCTTTCAAGGTCAGCAAGAATCCTTGCCGCGATTTTCAATGCGTCGCCCTCGGATGTTTCGGGCAGAATCACGGCAAACTCTTCCCCGCCAAAGCGGGCAACCATATCGCTGGATCGTTGCGAATGTATACGTAAAATCTTAGCAACCTGAATCAGGCATTGGTCGCCACCATCATGACCATAAGTATCGTTGTACTGTTTGAAGAAATCGAGATCGATAAAGAGTAGAGATAAAGGCTTTTTAGCTCGGAGGAGCCTGTTCCATTCACTGCTCAGGCACTTGTCCATAGAGCGGCGGTTGGCGATGCCAGTTAATTCATCCATATCGACCAAACGCATCAGCTTTTGATTAGATTGTGCCAATTGTTCGGCTAGCCGCTCATTTTCGAAACTGACCCCTAGAGACATCGCAAGCCGGTTATGAAACTTTAGTGCAGATACATACATCAGAATGGCATAGATCAAGAACAGCGCGGCAAGAACAACGCCTGCCTCCGTCGGCTGGCGCAATATGACGTAAATGAGGCAGCCCACTGGCGGCAGGTAAAACGCTAAAAACGCCACGAATAGTGACGAATTGGTATTTAATGCGCCGGCGATAATCCCCGTATAGACGGTAAATAGTGTGACTTGATAGGCCGCAGGCCAAGCCGGGCTAAAAAACAGGCTGAGGCTACCCCATATCAAACCTGAGATGAACGTGCCAGCCACATAGGCTTGCGCCCATTTTTCTAAGGCACGATATTCGGTTATCTTGCTGCTTGTAAATTTTACTGTCACAGCCAGACGTATCAGGGTGACAACAACATGAATACCTAGCCACAACCCCAGCATGACATGGTCAGCAACTTTCCAGAATATGATGACACTGAGGATGGCCGTCAAAATGCCCAGGATCTGTATCGGCAAGCCTTGCTGATAGAGGAGGCGGATCTGCTCTACACGCACCACGGGGTTTACAAACTTAGGTAGAAAGTGTTTTAACATGCGACTATTTTATTTAATTAGCTGGTAGTTTCTGTTCAAGGCTATTATGAAACCCGATACCCAACTTAAGCTAGTTGTAACGCTGCTAAGCGTGCATACAAGCCACCTTGCTCGCGCAATTCTATTGGGCTGCCAGTTTCTATAATACGCCCATTTTCCATTACGATAATCCTGTTCGCTTTTTGTACCGTGCTTAATCTGTGCGCGATCATCAAAGTGGTGCGGCCTTGCATGGCAGCATTTAATCCCTGTTGCACCAGTATCTCGGATTCGGCATCCAGCGCGCTGGTAGCTTCATCTAGCAGTAGTATCGGTGCGTCTTTTAGGATGGCACGGGCAATTGCAATACGTTGACGTTGCCCGCCAGAAAGCCGAGTGCCGCGTTCACCCAGAAAGGTTTGATAGCCATCGGGTAGCCGATGGATAAATTCGTCTACTTGTGCCGCTTTAGCTGCGGCAATTACTTCGTCATCAGTCGCATCTGGTTTGCCGTAGCGAATGTTCTCTAAGGCATTGGCCGAAAATATCACGGCATCTTGCGGGACTATCGCTATATGGCCGCGCAGGTTGTGTAAGCTCAGTGTAGCGATATCTTGCCCATTGATGGCGATTCGGCCTGAAGTTAATTCATAGAAGCGCAGCAAGCATTGGAACAAGGTAGTTTTACCCGCGCCGGACGGGCCAACCAGTGCGACGGTTTCTCCCGCTGCAATGCTGAGAGAAATGTGATCTAACGCGGCAATTTGCGGACGGGATGGATAGTGAAACAATATATCGTTGAATTCAATGGCAGCTTGACTGGGATTATTCAGTATCTGCCCGTTGATTGGCTCTTTGATGACGGCATCAGCATGTAGAAGCTCCAATAAACGCTCGGTTGCGCCTGCTGCGCGCATCACATCGCCCCATACTTCTGCCATCGTGCCTACCGCCCCGGCTACCATCACTGCGTATAGCACGAATGAGGCCAGCTCACCGCCTGTCATGCTCCCTGCTGCTACTTGGCGTGCACCTATCCATAGCACGAAAATAATCGTGCCTAATACTGCCGTCACCATCAGCATGGTGAGCATGGCACGTACTTTTACGCGTTTAAGGGCCGTGGTAAAACTAATGTCCGCGCTGTGGCTAAAGCGCGCAATTTCGCGGTGCTCTTGTGTGTAAGATTGCACAGTAGGCATGGCGTTGAGTATTTCGCCTGCCATAGCCGAGCTGTCGGCGATGCGGTCTTGCGATTCTCGCGAGAGTTTTTTCACCGAGCGGCCAATGATGATGATAGGTAATATCAGTAACAGCATCAGGCCGACGTTGAGTGAAAATAAGTAAAAGTTGGTCACTGCCAGCATCACCATGCCACCAATGAATTGAAATAAACTACGTAAGCCCATGGAAATAGAGCTGCCCACCACGGTTTGAATAAGCGTAGTGTCGCCAGTCAGGCGCGAGAGCACTTCGCCAGTTTGGGTGGTTTCAAAGAACTGGGGCGATTGTGTCATGACCCGTGCATACACGGCACTGCGTAAATCTGCCGTGGTGCGCTCTCCTACCCATGAGATGGTGTAATAACGCGTTGAGATCATTAAAGCCCAAAATGCTGCGAGTGCAAACATCACCAGAAAATGGCCGTTCAAGCTTAGCGCGCCAATCAAGCCTGTGTGTGCTTTGGCTGACGTCGCCTTGCTAATAAATCCGAAATCAATTAAATCTCGAAAAGCCAGCGGCACTAATAACAGCGTGGCAGAACCAAGGCATAGCAAGATGAACGCTAGCCATACGCGCGCGCGATAAGGCCGCAAAAATGGCCATAGGTTAGCCAGCGGTGCGAGCTTCTTGGTAGATGCTTTAGCTGTTTTATCTAAGGATTTTGCAGGTGTTGATGGGCTAGATTGCATGTGTGAATGAGTAATAATCAAGAATGTGGATAGTAGCACTGGCAATCATGTCTATGTTAGGTTCATTCTGACTCAAGGAGGTGAAGCATAAAGATTTTAATTTGCCTGCCAGACTGATTTATACTTCGACATTCAAGTATTTGCTACGTATTTTAATCATTAATCATCAGCTATAAGTCGTTATCAATTAAGTCATATTATTTGGGCATTGTCATGCATAAGAACATTAAAACAATTATCTGGCTATTAGTTGCATTGTTAGGTGCAGCGGCTATTGCTGTAGTTGCGCTAAACCGTGGTGAAAGTATCAGCGCCATGTGGTTTATCACGGCGGCATTTTGTGTTTATGCCATTGCTTATCGCTTTTATGCCGCCTGGATTGCCGCCACGGTGTTGGTGATAGATGAAACACGCGCCACGCCAGCCGAGCGGCTAGATAATGGCCGTGATTTTGTGCCGACCAATAAATGGGTAGTATTCGGCCATCATTTTGCTGCCATTGCCGGGCCTGGCCCTTTGGTCGGCCCTACACTCGCTGCACAATTCGGTTATTTGCCCGGTACCCTGTGGATTTTAATTGGGGCGGTACTCGGCGGGGCTGTGCAGGATATGGTGACGCTGTTTTTTTCCACACGTCGCAATGCGCGCAGTTTAGGGCAAATGGCACGGGATGAAATCGGCCCGATAGGCGGCATAGCGGCGCTGATCGGCACGTTTTTAATCATGATCATTTTAATCGCCGTATTGGGTTTGGTGGTCGTGAATGCCATGAAGCACAGTCCGTGGGCTACTTCCACGGTAGCAGCAACCATTCCTATCGCTATGCTAGTGGGTTTTTACATGCGTAACTTCCGGCCAGGCAGAGTGCTGGAAGCTTCGGCGCTAGGTGTGGTGCTGCTGTTACTCGCGGTAGTAGGTGGTGGTTTTATAGATCACCACGAAGGTTTGCGTACTTTGTTTGACCATGAAGGACTGACGTTAGCCTGGGGGGTGATCGTCTATGGTTTTGCCGCAGCAGTAGTACCGGTCTGGTTGTTGCTTGCACCGCGAGATTATTTATCTACCTACATGAAGATAGGCACAATCACCTTACTTGCAGTTGCCATCGTCATTTTGCAGCCGCATGTACATATGCCTGCACTTACACAATTCACCGACGGCACCGGTCCAATCTTTGGCGGCAAGCTATTTCCCTTTGTCTTCATTACCATCGCTTGTGGCGCGATTTCAGGCTTTCACGCACTGATTGCTTCTGGTACTACGCCTAAGTTGTTAGGTAATGAGCGTGATATCCGTATGATAGGTTACGGTGCGATGCTGTTGGAGAGTTTTGTAGCAATTATGGCGATGATAGCGGCGACGGTATTGGAGCCTGGCGTGTTTTTCGCCATCAACAGCCCAGCGGGTGTGGTGGGCAAAGAGGCGGTTGACGCGATTGCCAAAATCAATAGCTGGGGCTTTGCCGTGTCCATAGAACAGATGAATCAGTTAGCTAAAGATATGGGCGAAAGCACATTGTTCGCCCGCACTGGCGGTGCACCTAGCTTGGCTGTCGGTATGGCGAGTATTTTTGGCAACGCATTTGGTAAAAGCCTGTTAGCGCTTTGGTATCACTTCGCCATTATGTTCGAAGCTATTTTCATACTCACTACGCTGGATGCCGGTACGCGCGTAGGCCGTTTTATGCTGCAAGACATGCTGGGTAACATTTGGCCTAAGATAGGCCAAACTTCCTGGATGCCATCGGTCATATTGACCAGCGGGCTAGTGGTTGCTGGTTGGGGTTATTTCTTATATATCGGCGTGATAGACCCTAATGGTGGCGTTAATATTTTATGGCCGCTGTTCGGCATTGCGAACCAAATGCTCGCAGCAATTGCCTTATGTGTGGCTACTGGAATTTTGGTGAAATCTGGCAAACTTAAGTACGCATGGGTTACCGGGCTGCCGTTGCTGTGGCTAGTTATCATCACTAGCACTGCCGCGTGGCAAAAGATCTTTAGTGAGGATATCCGTGTGGGTTTCTTTGCCGCAGCCAATGATATGTCGGCCAAATTGGCCGCTGGTGTATTGCCGCCAGAAAAAGCCGCTGTAGCCCCGCAGTTGATATTTAACCAGAATCTAGATGCTTATTTAACGATATTCTTTGTGCTGGTGTTATGGGTGGTGATTATTGATATGTTGCGTGTCACTTATCGATACCTGGCGGGTAAACCATTGTCGCCACTCACAGAAATCGCACATGAGCCAAGCAGGCTGGTAGAAAATTGGGTGAGAGACTAAATGTTCAATACAGCGCAGGCGAGAATTAAAACGATCTGGAAAAATATCCGCCGTTTATCGGGCGATGATGCTTATGAACAGTATTTGCAGCACTATGCCGCGCATCAGGCGGAACTGCAAACTGCAGAACCGCCATTAAGCCGTGAAGCATTCTTTAAAGAATGGCAAGACAAGAAATGGAAAGGTGTTAAGCGTTGCTGTTAAAAGCAAGGCTGATTTTGTAGCAGTTATTGACGGCTAAATATATTTTTAGCGCTTGCCCAATACATCCAGAAGCCCAATAAAATCATAGGTAAGCTTAACCACTGACCCATGCTTAATCCCATGGATAGCAAACCTAGATAATCGTCGGGTTCACGGGTAAATTCAACTAAAAATCTAAAACTGCCATAGCCAATTAAAAATAAGGCTGAAATCGCACCCGTGGCGCGTGGTTTTGCCGAGTAGATCCAGAGTATCAAAAACAGCACGATGCCCTCAAGCCCGAATTCGTAAAGCTGTGATGGGTGGCGCGCTAAGTTATCTACTTTAGGAAACACCATGCCGTAGTTCGCGTTAGTCACTCTGCCCCATAACTCACCGTTGATAAAGTTACCCATACGCCCAGCCCCTAAACCAATAGGTACTAGCGGTGCAACAAAGTCCATGATGTTTAACCAGCGGAGATGATATTTACGGGCAAAAATCCACATCGCGACCAACACACCTAAAAAGCCGCCATGAAAGCTCATACCACCTTGCCATACCGCTAGAATCTCAGCCGGATGCTGTGCAAAGTAGCTAAATTGATAGAACAGTACATAACCTGCGCGACCACCTAAAATCACGCCCAATGCACCAAAAAACAGTGCATCGTCTAGCATTTCGTTAGTCCAGCCGTGCCAGCTACGATATTTGATTTGCCATTTACCTAAGCCCAGAAAAGCTAGAAACCCAGTTAAATACATCAGGCCATACCAATGTATACCAAATTTTCCTAGATGAATTGCAATAGGGTCAAAGTCTGGATGAACGAACATAAAAATTTAGCGATTTAAAGTAAAACTAGATTTTACCTGTGTTTTATTGCTTAAACGCTTAAATACGATAATAATGCTTTTAGTGTATTGTTTTTTTATTAAAGTGCTTGATAACTAAGAAAATTTAATTGCCGGAATTTGATTCAAGTCGAATCAGAACTTTGTTTTCAAGTGCGAATCACTCTGGTGATTCAGTCAGCCAATCTCAGTGGCTGATTTCG
>JAZJZG010000019.1:25961-26793 GCA_040389995.1 Pseudomonadota bacterium
ATGTTAGTCAGAGCTCACTAACATGATAGGACTTTAGTGATAAAAACTAGATTTCTTTGGCTAGTTACGGCTAGCTAGTCTAAAATCACACTTTTAATATGCCTCACTATTTAGATCACGGAATTTAATCATGCCAGTTTATCGTTCACGCACTACTACTCATGGTCGCAATATGGCTGGCGCACGCGCATTGTGGCGTGCTACAGGCATGAAAGATGGCGATTTTGATAAGCCTATCATCGCTATTTCTAACTCTTTTACCCAGTTTGTGCCGGGCCATGTGCATTTAAAAGACCTAGGTCAATTAGTCGCACGCGAGATTGAGCGGGCGGGCGGTGTGGCGAAAGAGTTTAATACCATTGCCGTGGATGACGGTATTGCCATGGGCCATGGCGGCATGCTGTATAGCTTACCTTCGCGCGATTTGATTGCCGATAGCGTGGAATACATGGTGAATGCACATTGTGCTGATGCGCTGGTGTGTATCTCAAATTGCGACAAGATCACGCCAGGTATGCTGATGGCGGCGCTGCGCCTGAATATTCCTGTAGTGTTTGTGTCTGGCGGACCAATGGAAGCAGGTAAGGTAAACTGGAATGGCAATACGCATAAGCTGGATTTAGTCGATGCGATGGTGGCGGCAGCAGATAGCAAGGTTTCAGATGCCGAATCCGATGCAATCGAGCGCTCAGCTTGCCCAACCTGCGGTTCTTGTTCCGGTATGTTTACCGCCAACTCCATGAACTGTTTAACCGAGGCACTAGGTTTGAGTTTGCCAGGCAACGGCTCTACCTTGGCAACACATGGCGCGCGTAAAGAATTATTCTTAAAA
>JAZJZG010000020.1:0-4212 GCA_040389995.1 Pseudomonadota bacterium
TACCGCTCCGACCTGGATTTGAATAATACTAACCGCCATCGCCTGCTGGCAAAACAGGCTACCTATCGCAAGCAAAGCAATCAATAAGTAGCGGAGCATTTAAGCTGGAAATACCCCTGTAGAAAGATAGCGGTCCCCACGGTCGCAAACGATAGATACTATGACGGCATTTTCCACTTCTTTAGATAATTGCAATGCGGTATAAAGACCACCGCCACTCGAGATACCGGCAAAGATACCTTCTTCAGTGGCTAATCTACGTGTGGTATTTTCTGCATTCTTCTGGTTCACATAACGCAGCTCATCTACCCGTTTAGCATCAAATATCTTAGGCATATACTCTACTGGCCATTTACGGATGCCCGGAATTTGCGCCCCATCCTCAGGCTGCACACCGATAATCTGTATATTAGGATTCTGCTCTTTTAAATAACGCGAAACCCCCATAATCGTACCAGTCGTACCCATGCTGGCAATAAAATGCGTGACTTTCCCTTGTGTATCGCGCCAGATTTCAGGGCCGGTGCCTTCATAATGAGCCAGCGGGTTATCCATATTTCCAAACTGGTCTAACACGATACCTTCACCCTCAGCCTGTAGTTTCATCGCCACATCGCGCGCCAGCTCCATGCTGCCGTCTTTGGGTGTCAGCACCAGTTCAGCACCATAGGCTTTCATGCTTTGGCGGCGCTCTATGGTTTGGTTCTCAGGCAACACCAGTATCATTTTATAACCACGCATGGCCGCCACCATGGCCAGCGCTATGCCGGTATTGCCGCTGGTCGCCTCTATTAAGGTATCCCCAGGCTTAATCTCGCCACGCGCTTCGGCACGGGTAATCATGCTATATGCGGGCCGGTCTTTGACTGAACCAGCGGGATTATTGCCTTCAAGCTTCAATAAGATTGTATTGCTGGTAGTGCCTGCCATACGTTGCAACTTGACAAGCGGCGTATTGCCGACGAAATGGTCTATAGTTTTAAAATTCATAAGAGTTTTAGATGGTGAGGTTATTAGATAGTGAGGTGATTGTTGGTTAAATGAATGACTCAAAATTATGTTTACTTAAATCTTTATCAAATTTTTTTAATTAAATATAGCGCATAAACTGCAAACCCTATAAAGCTCAACAATGCCAATTGCGGCAGGCTAAGGCCTAAAAAAGTCCAATCAATAGCAGCACAATCGCCGGTGCCACGAAACACTAAAGTAAGTGCTTTTTGCAATGGAAAATTATCAAACATATAGTCGAAACCAACACCGCAATCTGCAAGCATGGTGTCACGATGCGCCTGCAGATACCAATGACGAATCGCTACACCTGCACCGCCCATCGCGGTAAGGACTAACAATAAGGCATAGATTTTGCGACCTAACTGTGCCGGTTTTTGAAGCGCAGCAGCTAAAAACACCAGCCCTAGCCCCATAAATACCATGCGCTGCGAGATACATAACGGACAAGGCTCCAAGTGATATTTAGTTTGTATTACTAAAGCTAGCCCCACCAAACCGAAACTGGCGATAAATCCTAAAAAATAACCCATTCGACCACTGAATAATTTACTGCATAACTGACGCATCATCTTATTTAACACCTATAATAATTAGCTAGATTGTAACGGAATAAACGCATTTTGAACGAGCAAAACAACCTAGATTTTCTGAATACGAACATAATCCGTAGCGATTTAAACCGTAAGATAATGACCGTCAGCGAGCTAAATCGTTTGGCAAACCAGGTACTAACGCAAAATTTTCCGCTATTTTGGGTATCTGGCGAAGTGTCTAACCTAACCCGTGCAGCGAGTGGTCACTGGTATTTTTCACTTAAAGACGCAAGTGCGCAAGTACGTTGCGTGATGTTTAAAGGTAGAAACAGCTATCTGGATTGGACGCCGAAAGAAGGCGATAAAGTAGAAGCGCGTTGTAACGTCACACTGTACGAAGCACGCGGCGACTTTCAACTCACGATAGAGTTTCTGCAACGCGCAGGCCTAGGCGTCTTGTTTGAAGCTTTTGAAAAACTTAAAGCCAAGCTACAAAATGAAGGCTTATTTGCTAACGCGCTTAAAAAACAGCTACCTGAACATCCGAAAACAATTGGTATAGTGACCTCGCCAGATGCCGCTGCGCTTAGGGATGTGCTAACCACATTAAAACGCCGTATGCCCAGTATTCCAATCGTGATCTACCCTACACCAGTACAAGGCAAAGGCGCTGCTACACTCATTGCCAAGGCTATTCATCACGCCAGCCAGCGTGCTGAATGCGACGTGTTGATTATTTGCCGGGGCGGTGGCAGCATTGAAGATCTATGGCAATTTAACGAAGAAATCGTCGCTCGTGCTATTGTTGATTGTAAGATACCAACTATCAGTGGCGTAGGCCATGAAACCGACTTTACCATTTGTGATTTTGTCGCCGATGTACGTGCCGCAACACCCACAGCCGCAGCAGAGTTGGCGACACCAGCTCGTGAAGCATTACTCAATGCACTCAACCAGCTAAAGAATCAACTCTCTAAAAATACGCAATACGCATTAAACCAGCGTGCGCAGGCATTAGATTACCTGGCACGCAGGTTAATCTCACCCCTGCAACACATTGAACAGCAAAAATCCCAGTTAGCGCAAATGGCGCGCCGTTTAAACGCCAGCACTAATCAGCACTTGCAAAATAAACAACAGCACCTGCTGCGGTTGAGTCAAAACCTGCATCATCTTAACCCGCAGGCCGTATTGACGCGTGGCTACGCCTTTGTGCAAAACACATTAGGGGAGATTGTTGTTTCAAGCCAACAGCTAAAAAGCGGTGATGAGATTTCCCTAACGTTCGGTGTGGGCACGGCAAGCGCAATTGTTAACAAAACAAAGCCCTAGGCTGGTCACTTTTAACTAGATACAATTGCCCTTAACTAAAAAATGATTGGTTAAGTATTTAAGTTGATTGATAATGGTCGCCTTATTACAATTACCGTCCACTTTAATGTCAACCTCAACTGGCAATAAATCCAAGCTTTCTGCACTCACATTAGCCGCGCTAGGCGTAGTATTTGGTGACATTGGCACTAGCCCGCTGTATACAATCAAAGAAGTATTTTCTGCCGGCAGGCATCCTGTACCGCTCACTGAGGTCAATATATTCGGCATTCTATCGCTGATCGTGTGGACACTGATTATGGTCGTGGCGGTCAAGTACGTAGCGTTTATCATGCGCGCAGATAATCGTGGCGAAGGTGGCATCATGGCATTGCTAGCACTGGCCGCCCACAACGCCGGGAACAACAAGCACAAGCAGCATATGATTATGCTGCTAGGGATTTTAGGCGCGTGTATGTTTTATGCGGACGGCATGATTACCCCTGCCATTTCTGTACTTTCCGCGATTGAGGGTCTGGAGGTTGCAGCCCCGGTGTTAAACCCGCTGATACTGCCGATTACTTTAGTGGTGTTGTTCACTTTATTCTGGGCACAAAGCAAGGGTACCGCATTAGTCGGTGCTTTTTTTGGCCCTATCATGTTCCTGTGGTTTAGTACGCTGGCCGTGCTTGGTGTACATGGCATTATACAAAACCCGACTATTTTGCAGGCACTTAATCCTGTCTATGCAGCGCACTTCTTTACCGTAAGCCCGTGGATAGCATTTGTCGCATTAGGTGCGGTAGTGCTATCAGTCACTGGTGCTGAAGCTTTATATGCAGATATGGGACATTTTGGCCGTTTCCCAATTCGGCTGGCATGGTTTGGTTTTGTACTGCCGGCATTGATCCTCAATTACTTTGGGCAAGGCGCATTGATATTACAATATCCTGAAGCCGTACAAAACCCATTCTATTTACTAGCCCCTGAATGGCTGCTTTTCCCGCTCATCGTATTAGCGACAATGGCGGCTGTGATTGCATCGCAGGCAGTGATTACGGGCGCGTTCTCAGTATCACGCCAGGCATTGCAGCTAGGATATCTGCCGCGCATGCACGTAGAGCACACCTCTGAAAGCCAAGAGGGGCAGATTTATATCCCACGTGTTAATTGGGGCCTAATGCTGGCGGTCATGGCCTTGGTATTAGGCTTTAAATCATCAGGTAATTTAGCCGCTGCCTATGGTATTGCCGTGACGGGTGACATGGTCATTACCACCTTGCTGGCAGGTATGGTCTTTCATAATATGTGGGGTTGGAGCAAGCTAAAAACCGGTGCTTTGATTAGCATGTTT
>JAZJZG010000021.1:0-15755 GCA_040389995.1 Pseudomonadota bacterium
ATTGATGTTATCGGAGATGAATAGAATCAAGGTTGTCACCGATGAGGTTTTCCAGCGTATTGATGTGCAGTTTATTGAGCGTGACAAACGTACCGAGCAATTAGCTCTAGCTTCATCTACTGCTATTGCTGCCGCACTGCTCGGCTTTTATTTACTGCAAAGCCCTAAATTGCAGTTAAAAAAGATTGTAATCGGCGGTTTATTTATGGGATTAGGCATTACGGTCATGCATTATACGGGCATGGCCGCGCTCAAAATGCAGCCCGCGATTAGTTACAACCCCACGATATTCATCCTTTCTGTTGTCATTGCCATTACAGCCGCTATAGGCGCGCTTCTTATCGTATATACCGGCGAAAAAACTGGATTGCATCCACTAAACCAGCATTTACTAGGCGCAGTGATTATGGGTTTTGCGATTGCGGGTATGCACTACACCGCGATGGCGGGGGCTATTTTCGCATCAGGTAGTATCTGTTCGGTTGGCGGATTAGAGATAGAACCTAATTTATTGGCTTTGATAGTCACGTCTGGCTGCTTTATTCTTTTCAGTGGTGGCGCATTTGCTAATACACTTGACCGGCATCTGGCACTGGACGATTTGCGAGCGGCCCATGCCCAGTTGGAGGCACATCAGAAGGAGTTAAATATTGCTGCTAGTGCTTTTGAAGTGCAAGAAGGCGTGATGGTTACCGATGCTAATAACGTCATTTTGCGGGCTAACAAATCTTTCACTAAAATGACTGGATATAGTACGGAAGAAGTCCTCGGAAAGACAACAGCAATGCTTATTTCCGAGCGCCATGATGAACAGTTTTACCAAGATATTTTACAAGCATTACGGCATGATAAATGTTGGGTAGGTGAAGTTTGGAGCAAGCGCAAGGATGGTGTAATCAATCCCTATAGGCTTACGATAACGGCAGTTTCCAACTCTGATGGACAGGTCACGAATTTCGTTGCTGCAATTTCTGACATCCGCGAGTTTAAAGAAGCTCAAGAGAATATTCTGCTTCTTGCTTTCCATGATCCACTTACTCAACTGCCCAATCGACGCCTGCTACAAGATAGACTACAGCAGGCAATCGCTGGTAGCGTGAGAAGCCACCGCTATGGTGCAGTTATGTTCATCGACCTCGACCATTTCAAAACACTGAATGACACTTTGGGGCACAATTTTGGCGATATGCTATTGGTGGAAGTGGCGTATCGCCTACAGGACTGTGTGCGTGAGAGTGATACCGTCACACGGTTAGGTGGCGACGAATTTGTGGTGATGTTGGAAGATCTGAGCGAGGATGCAAAAGAGGCAACTATCGAAGCTAATATCATTGGGAAAAAGATTAGCACAGTGATTAACCGGCCTTATTTTCTACAAGAGAACGAGTACCATATTACCTGTAGCATTGGTATAAGCCTGTTTTGTGGCAATGTAACCAGTGTGGAAGACTTGCTTAAACAGGCCGATTTGGCCATGTATAAAGCGAAGAATTCCGGACGTAACGCATTGCGATTCTTCAACTCCTCCATGAAGAAGAACCTAGAAGTAAGCGCTCCTTTAAATTTAAACTAGAGATATAAATTCAGTGTAAATTATAATTTCCAGAGCAAAATCTTAAAAATCCTTAATTCACTTATATAGAAATAATTTATATATCCAAGTGGAACCAATGCATTCACCTGCAAAGGTTTGTAATTTACACTTGTAACTACTAAACATAATCGGCCCATCGTGGCCACTTAAATTTCTAACTCCATGCTGAACATAGCTGTCGGAACGGATAATGTATTTATAGCCATTTATACATGACTAGCGCATCAACATAACCTTTAGATGGATGGTTAAATGCTTTTGGCAATCGACCCACAGTTTCGAAACCGAGCTTGTTCCAAAGTCTAACAGCCCCTTCGTTGCTTGATGCTACGAAATTAAACTGCATGGCTTTATAGCCAAGCTCGCGTGCAATGCTCTGAGAATGTTCGCACATAGCAGTGGCAAGACCGCGCTCTCTAGCTGCTGTGGAAACCATATAGCCACAATTGCAAACATGGTCTCCAGGCCCCTGTTGATTGGTTTTTAAGTAATATGTACCTAAAACCTTGCCATCTTCTTCAAACACGTAAGTGATTCTCGGGGTATCAATCCAAATTTTTAAAGCTTGTTCTTTGGATGTGTCACGCTGATAAGCATAAGTTTCACCTAGCGAGACTACCTCATGGAAGATTGGTCATATTTGGTCAAAATCAATCTCGGTAGCTTCTCTAATATTCACTAACTCAACCTACTAATGTTACGTATACATCTAGCATTATAATGCTCAGTAAGTTAATTAAATTCGGACTTGTTAAAGACAAATCAATTAACCTTCAAATGTCCGCTATGGGCCTTGAGTTCAACCGGTCGATGCAACAGATTGGACAAACCTTTCTGCCGGTGTTTGATAGTTTAATGTTTTTCTAGGACGCTCATTTAATTTTCTGGCTACTGCATTGAGTTTGGCTTGCGAGTAGTTGGCTAAACTCATTCCCTTAGGAAAGTATTGCCTTAATAGACCATTCGTATTTTCATTGGATCCGCGTTGCCAAGGGTGCCGAGGATCACAGAAGTAAACCTGAACATCCGTTGCCAAGGTAAAGCGCTTGTGGGCTGCCATTTCTTTACCACGATCCCAGGTTAACGATTTGTAAAGCTCCTGTGGTAACTTGTGTGCGTGCTCGATGAGAGCATTGACGACAGTCTCAGTGTCTTTGCCAGCGACCTTTACCAGCATCACGTAACGCGTCTGGCGTTCAACGAGCGTGGCGATTTGGCGATTGGCATCTCCAAACAGCAGATCACCCTCCCAGTGGCCTGGTACCGCGCGATCCTCGATCTCGACTGGCCGCGCTCTAATGGATAGACCAAGTGAGATCTCTTCGCGATCAGCTAAACTCAGTGCTAATTTAGATCGAGTTCGTGGTGGTGGCCTTATACCGCCAGACTCGGCCAAAATACGCTGTACAGATGAGTGGTGTCGGTCAAATAACTGGGCAATCTGCTGGAGCGACTCTCCTTGTTGCCAGCGATCCCACATTAACGCTTTCTGTGCAGCAGTGTAGTAGATTCTGGGACGTTGTTTCATTGGCAACACTCCTTCTGCTTACGCAGTTCTTAGTGTGTTGCATCGACCGGTTGAACTCAAGGCCGGTAACTGACAGTCATAACTCTTAAATCAAGTTGCTCCGAAGTAAACATTAACTATTCATTTATAAATTAAGAATAAGTAAATTTACATGTAATGCCCAATTCATGTAGATACACACCACTCCCTATCATGTTATTTATTGTAATTAAGTACTTTTATCTTGCAAAAATATTCATTTTGTACCATCACGCATGAGGTCTAATTGATCACTCCACCACTGAGCTAATTGCCTACGTTCATTATCGTAAGTAGCCTCATTATAAATTTCTCTAATTTTATCTTTATCACTATGTGCTAGAAAAGACTCAATCACGTCTCGTCTAAACAAGCTGCTTTCATTAGCCTGAGTACTAAAGAAATGCCGACAACCATGTGGAACGATATGATAATCAGGAAAATTTAACCTGAAGGCTTTACGGATTGTAGCTTCTGATATGGGTTTATTAGCTATTCTTGCTGAGAATAAATACTCGCTATGCCCTGTATATGTCTGTAACTCTTTTAACACTTTTATGGCTTGCTTTGATAGCATCACAGTATGTGGCTTAGTCATATATTTACGACTTTTAGATTGAGCTAGGGGTAATGTCCATATCGCATTATCTAAATCAAACTCTACCCATTTAGCACACCTTAGTTCACTTGGTCTTTGCGCAAAGTGTAACTGTAAGTAAACACAAGTAGCTACCTCAAAGCTACCACCATACTCAACAAGATTGCGCAATAACTTGCCTGCATCTTGCTTGCTTTGCAGTCGAGGGAACTTCTCGCCAACATGCTTTATTAGGCGCTCATCTTTTGCCGGAATTGAATTTTCAGAAATAAGCTTATCACTCAAGGCGAAATCAAACACATTCTTAATCCACCCGCGTGTTTTTTCCATGAATTCTAATGCACCCCGTTTTTGCATGATTAGTAAACATTTACGCACTAGTTGATTATCAATATCTTTAATTGGATATTTACCAATCACACCATAAACATTTGCGTTGAATGTTTGCTTGATCTTAAGGTAGGTAGAGGGGGCAAGTGTACGCTGTTTAATTGTTAGCCAATCTTCAGCAATCTTATGAAAGGTATTATCAGTTTCTTTAGCTTTTTGCTGCTTGACTAGCTTTGCTTCAAGTACAGGGTCAATATGCTCAAGTTTCACTTGCTTACGTTTATGACGACACTGATCACGCGCACCACTTAATGACAACTCAGGATAAGTACCTAACTGTATTAATTTAGCCTTACCGTGTAATGTAGTACGCAGCTGAAAATATTTGCTACCGTTAGGATGAATAAGCAAAAACAAGCCATTTCCATCCCTAAGTGCATACCCCTTCTCTTTGGGTTTTGCAGCTTTGATTGTAAAGTCATCTAATAAATCAGATTTTAGCTTTGCCATAAAAACGTATAAAAAATTAATATGATTTATTTTTATACGTTTTTTTATACGTTTTGTAAAGCAATATTATGAAATGACGTAGCACAACATGAAACACAAAATTGCACTAACTTGTTGAATTTATTTGGATTTAATACGAAATAAAACTTATTGAAACTTCCTACTGGTGCCGACGGAGAGACTCGAACTCTCACGACTTTCGTCACTACCCCCTCAAGATAGCGTGTCTACCAATTCCACCACGACGGCAATTAGTTGAGCTTACGCTCAAGAGTTAACTATTTAGGCACATCTTCCGGAGATGCTGGTACGGCTGGAGCACTTGTAGTTGCTGGCACTTTTGCAGCAGCAGGTACAGCGGCCGGGGCACTTTGTGTCATATTTGCTTTAATAACGCTACCATTACCAGTTTTATGACTAGACATATAAGCCAGCGTTAAGCTCGTGGTAAAAAACACCAGCACAAACCCTGCCGTAGCGTGACTCATAAAATTAGACGACCCACTCACACCAAACAAACTGCCAGAAGCGCCGCTACCAAAAGATGCACCCATATCAGCGCCTTTACCATGCTGCAACAGCACTAGACCAATTACGCCCAAGGCGGCTAACACATGAATGACTAATATTAATTTTTCCATTTTTTTACCCTATTGCCGATTATGCCTTGAGCCCGTATCAGGCTGCAGCACGGCATATCTTCTCAAATTCTTGCGCGTTTAGCGAACACTTGCCGATAAGACCACCATCTATATCCTGCATAACAAATAATTGTACCGCATTTTGAGGATTTACGCTCCCTCCGTAGATGATTTTCAGGCTAGTTGCGGCCGACTTATCCAGTGCTGCCACCTTGGCACGAATAAACTCGTGCATACTTTGCGCCTGTTCACCACTTGCTGCCAAGCCTGTGCCTATGGCCCAAATAGGCTCATATGACACCACGGCATCTGCAAACACACTTGCGCCATATGCATTAATAATGGCATCGAGTTGCTTGCCCACCACCATTTGCATCACACCAGCTTCACGCTCAATCAGCGTTTCCCCCACACACAGGATTGGTGTTAATCCATGCGTTTTGGCCTGTATAAATTTAACGGCAATATTTTCGTCCGACTCACAATAGGCGGTTGCACGTTCAGAATGGCCAATAATGACGTAACTGGCGCCAAAATCTTTCAACATTGTGGCACTGACCTCGCCGGTAAAAGCACCTACAGCATCTTTACTCAGGTTTTGTGCACCCCAAGCAATACTAGTGTTGCATAACAGAGTCTGCGCTTGTGCGAGGTAAGGGTATGGCACGCAAACCACAACATCAGTATTGTTGAGCGAGGATAATTTTTGAATATAAGCTGTAAAGAGCTGTTCGTTTGCAGTTAAGTTGCCGTGCATCTTCCAATTGGCAACTACTAGTTTTTGACGCATGTTGACCTTAGATTGTATTAATGATTATTTCACACATAAAATTTTAGACACTATAAACGACTTCCGTCAATTGACCGCATTGAATGTGTGAACCAAGTGAGCTGCCTATCGCGTTAACTCCCTACCGCGCCAAACACTTTTTTCAGCAAGCTACTCGCTTGACCCACTGGATCTTTACGAATCGCCGCTTCTTCCTTAGCCATCATCAGATACACACCATCCAAGGTTTTTTGTGTGACATATTGCTCTAGATTCACTTGATCTTTTTTAACCACGCCAAATTTATTGCCCATTTCAGCAAATTTATTATATTGCTGTGCAAGCTGCACATTCTCAGTCGCTTTTTTAACGATAGGCAAGAATTTTTCTGCCATTGGGCCTGAAGTAGTCTTTTTAAAGTATTGGGTCGCAGCATCATTGCCGCCAGTCAAAATGGTTTTGGCATCAGCCACACTCATTTTTTTCACTGAATCTACTAGCAAGGCTTTTGCCTCTGGTACAGCAGCCTCTGCGGCACGGTTCATCTTGAGTACTAGCTCATCAGCTTGCTTCCCCATGCCAAACATACGCATGGCTTTTTCGGCTTTTTGCATGGTGTCTGGTAATGGTATCTTGACTTCACTATTGCCAAAGAAACCGTCTGTAGCGCCTAACTGGCTGACTGCTTTACCTGCACCTTGAATCAAAGCCTCTTTTAGACCGCCACTCACTTCGGTATTGCTTAAATCGCTAAGGCCAGCTGCATTGGCATTGGCAGCAAATAAAATAAAACTTAAAGCCGTGATCAAAAAACGCATATTCTTCTCCAGTTATTTAAACAGCAAATCATTAGGTCTATGCAACAGTAATTTAAGCTTAGCGTAAATTACTGGTTTTGTATCAATACGCATCGTATTTTACTGACTAATTTACCAAGCATAAATCTTACTCAATTTTATATAGAAGAAAGTCATCCAAACCATTAGCTTATTAACGCAAGCTTAAATGGTTTAGATGACTTTTTATTTGCTACTTAATTGTTATTTTAAAGATTACTTTTCATAACCAATGTTAAATCAATAGACTACTTTTTAAACTTAACAGACTTGGCTTTATCTGGGCTTACGTGCCAAATGTTTTTGGCATAATCATCAATTGCACGGTCACTGGAGAATTTAGCCATATTAGCCACATTCAAAATAGCTTTGCGTGTCCATTCATCCTGATTTTTATACAATTTAGCCACTTTTTCCTGTGCTTCAATATAGCTGGCGTAATCTGCCAGCAATAGGTATTGGTCACCATTATTGAGCAAATTATCAATAATCGCTTGATAACGATTAGGCTCGGCAACTGAAAAATAACCGCTGCCTATCATATCGAGCACTTGTTTCAGGTCGGCGTTGCTATTGTAATAATCACGCGGGTTATAGCCACTAGCTTTGGTCTGTGCTACCTGCTCGGTGGTTAAACCAAAAATAAAGATATTCTCATCGCCAACCTCTTCTTTAATCTCCACGTTTGCGCCATCCAAGGTACCTATAGTGAGCGCGCCATTAAGTGCCATTTTCATATTACCAGTGCCGCTTGCCTCGGTACCTGCCGTTGAAATCTGCTCGGATAAATCACTACCGGGGAATAAAATTTCAGCCGCTGAAACCTCATAGTTAGGGTAATACACTACCTTGAGCTGATCGCCCACGGCAAGGTCATTATTGACAATTTCAGCTACGTCGTTGATTAGGCGAATAATCAGCTTCGCCATCCAATAGCCAGGTGCAGCCTTACCACCAAATATCACGGTACGTGGCGTAACACCTTGCTCTCCATTGCGTATGCGGTTATACAAGGTAATGACATGCAGCACATTCAGCAATTGACGCTTATATTCGTGAATACGCTTGATTTGCACATCAAACAAACTATGAATATTAAGTTTTATGCCCGTCAAATGTTCAATTTTGCCAGCTAATCGTGCTTTATTGGCCAACTTAACTGCTGCAAAAGCTTTTCTAAAATCGGCATCATCCGCCAGCGGCGTTATTTTTTTGATTTCTGTAAGATCTTTTTTGAAACCATCGCCAATGGCTTTTTCAATCAAGCTACTCAGTGCCGGATTTGCTTGATTCAACCAACGGCGAGGCGTAATGCCATTCGTGACATTCGTCATCTTGCCTGGATAGATGCGGTTAAAATCGGCAAATAATGTTTTCTTGAGTAGCTCGCTATGTAATGCCGCGACGCCATTCACTGTATGGCTGCCGATAACGGCTAAATGCGCCATACGTACTCGACGACCATGCGTTTCATCAATAATTGATACGCGCGTGAGTAAATCGGTATCACCTGGGAAGTGATTATTAACCATATGTAAAAACTCTTGATTGATACGGTAAATGATTTCTAAATGGCGTGGCAATAAACGTCCAAACAGCTCCACAGGCCATGTTTCTAAAGCTTCTGGCATCAAAGTATGATTGGTGTAAGCAAAGATATTGACCACCATATGCCAAGCTTTATCCCAAGGTAAATGATGATGGTCGACCAATTGATACATCATCTCTGCCACTGCAATCGCAGGATGGGTATCGTTTAATTGAATAGCGATTTTTTCTGGCAATAAGTTCCAGTTTATGGTGCCCTTGGTATCATGCGCAGATAGATAGCGACGCAAGATGTCTTGTATGGATGCCGACACAAAGAAGTATTGCTGCTTCAAGCGCAACTCTTTGCCCAGCGCAGACGCGTCATTTGGATAAAGTACTTTAGAGATACTTTCTGTGTCATTCCGCTCTTCAACTGCTTTTTCATAATTACCATCATTAAAATGGCGCAGGTCAAATTCACGCGTCGCTTTAGCAGACCATAAGCGTAAATTGTTCACTGTGGCGGTGCCATAACCAGGCACAGGCACATCGTAAGCCATCGCTACCACATGTTCGGCATCTACCCAGTGGTGCATTTCCGGCGTAGTGGTGCCATTGACTGCATCGTAGCCTGCCGGATGCTTGACCACATGCCCATAAAATTTGATGATATAGGTGGCTTCTGGTCGTTGAAACTCCCAAACATTGCCATAGCGCAGCCAATTATCCGGGTTCTCAATCTGTTGCCCATGCTCTATAGATTGTTTGAACATGCCGTATTCATAGCGTATGCCATAACCTGCTGCCGGAATATCCATTGTTGCCATAGAGTCTAAGAAACATGCCGCTAAGCGCCCTAGACCGCCATTACCTAATGCCGCATCGGTTTCAATTTCTACGGCATTCTCTAAATCACGCCCTAATGTCGCCATGCCTTCTTTTAATTCATCTTTTATGCCCAAGTTTAGTGCGGCATTGGTCAGCATGCGCCCAATTAGGAATTCCAAAGATAAATAATAGACGCGTTTTGGGTCGTCACGATAATACAATTCAGACGTTTTAACCCAGCGCTCTACTACATGGTCACGTACTGTATAACTGGCAGTTTGATACCAGTCTCTTGGTGTCGCGACCTCGCTAGTCTTAAAGCTAGAGAAGATTAGATGGTTTTGCAATGCCTGGTGAATCGGCGTGAGCTTAGGAATTGCAACAACTTTAGGTTTAGAAGTTTTCTTTGGTTTTTCTGATGAAGTACCTGAAGTGCTAGGAGTAGTTTTCATTTGCTGAGACCAGTTAATAATCTTGAAAAGTATTCTAGCAAATAATACGCCACCTTTAATGACAATGCTTTGACAATGTCAGCTTATTACTCGACATGTGCTTACAAGGCTAATGTAAATCTAATTTATCGTACTCAAAGTCGGGGGACACTTTTATGGCTTCTAATACAGAGAGCTTCCTCGCTGCATGCCCTAATACAGCTTGTAAATTATGTAGCGCATTATGCTCTAGACGAACACTGATTGCACCTAGCTCCAGTTCAGCAACACCACAACCCTCACAATAAACGATACGACAGCCATCTGCACCAGCTAACAATATCCTTTTACAGACTTTATCTTTACTCATCACTGCACCTTCTAAAAAATTCATCAACATAAATTAAAAAAGTGACCGTCTTACGCGAATAAATTCAATGCGGTCAAAAGTAATGCAAGGAGATGCATGTTGCCATGCAGTTACAACATCACAACGCCTTATGGTATCCAAAGACACCAGTCCAACGTTGCATCTAAGCCCTGTGTTAGGCAGGACATAAATTCGATTCTGTTTTCAGATTTATTTAAGCGTGATGCAACTCATTTTGCATCAACAATTTAGCTTTAAATCTAGCCTCAGACAGTACATTCAGTGTTTGATGTAACTCAGTTTGCATGACCAGCTTGGCTGCCGCTTTTCGCATCATTTCATGCATCATAAAAAAATTAGATACTGCGAATCTAAGTGACGTCCCGCCCACCTCAAGCTCCACCATATCTTTAGTTTTGTTATAAAACACCTTGCACTCTTCGTTACCCGCCAATTTCGCTTGGCTAATAATTAGCTGTCGATTCATGATTAACCCTAAATTAAACAATGTATATAAATGATAATGATTATCATTTGCAATGTAAAGGGTTTTATTAAAATTATCTTGAGATGGGATCAATCTACTTAAATCCTTAGCAGTAAAAAGCAAAAACCCACCGAGTTTGCACTGGGTGGGTACTTTTTTACTTGAAGAAACTAGCTAATTAAACTATTCATACGTTTCACAAAACTAGCCGGGTCATTCAGCGTGCCGCCTTCAGCCAACAATGCCTGGTCAAACAACACAAACGCCAAATCATTAAATACGCCATCGGCAGTTTCGGCTTCTAACCGTTTCACCAACTTATGCGCTGGGTTGATCTCTAGAATCGGTTTAGACTCAGGCGCATTCTGCCCTGCCGCTTTTAGCATACGCGCCAAGTTGCCAGACAAATCATTGGTATCACTCACCAAGCAGGCTGGTGAATCTGTTAAGCGATGCGTCACACGCACATCTTTGACTTGCTCACCTAGAGAATTTTTGATCTTCTCCACCAAGGTTTTAGTTTCTTCTTCAATTTTTTTCTGTATCTCTTTTTCAGTGTCAGATTCAAGTTTGCCTAAATCTAAATCTCCCTTGGCGATAGACTGTAGTTTTTTACCTTCAAATTCACTTAAGCTACCAAGCAGCCATTCATCTACGCGGTCTGACATCAATAACACTTCTATACCTTTTTTGCGGAAAATCTCCAAATGAGGACTATGCTGTGCTGCCGCAAAACTATCTGCCGTAATGTAATAAATCACATCTTGCTCAGCTTGCATGCGTGCGATGTAATCTTTAAGCGACACATTTTGTACATCAGTATCTGCTTTAGTAGAAGCAAATCGCAATAAACCAGCAATCTTGTCTTTATTCGCAAAGTCTTCGCCTGGGCCTTCTTTTAACACACGGCCAAACTCAGCATAAAACTTTGTATAGTCTTCAGGCTTGTTTTCTGCCATATCTTCCAGCACACCTAATATCTTTTTGGTCGAGCCGGCTTTAATCGCATCTACGTCACGGCTAGACTGCAAGATCTCACGCGATACGTTCAATGGCAAATCAGCCGTATCAATCACGCCACGCACAAAACGCAAGTACTGAGGCATCAGCTTTTCAGCATCTTCCATAATAAACACCCGTTTTACGTACAATTTAATGCCATGACGGCGCTCGCGGTCATACAAATCAAACGGTGCCTTGCTTGGAATATAAAGCAATGAAATATATTCTTGCTTGCCTTCTACGCGGCTATGGCTATGCGCTAGCGGATTCTCGAAATCGTGTGAAACGTGTTTATAGAACTCCTGATAGTCCTCTTCAGTAATATCGTTTTTATTACGCGCCCAAAGAGCCGACGCCTTATTCACAGTCTCATCTTCGTCTGTCGCAACTTCAGCACCATCTTTCCACTCGCTTTTTTTCATCACAATAGGCAAGGTGATATGGTCTGAATATTTACGGATAATGGTTTTTAATTTCCAGTCGCTTAAAAACTCATCTTCATCCTCACGCAAATGCAGCACCACATCGGTACCGCGTGTGGCTTTATCCGCCGCTTCGAGTGTAAAGTCACCCTCGCCGGTTGATTCCCAGCGTACTGCCTCAGTAGCCCCTGCACGGCGAGTCGTCAGCGTTACTTTATCGGCAATGATGAAGGCAGAATAAAATCCAACACCAAACTGGCCGATCAAATTAGCATCTTTCGCCTGGTCACCAGAAAGTGCATTAAAAAACTCTTTAGTACCCGATTTTGCAATCGTACCGATATTCGCAATCACCTCGTCTCGGCTCATACCAATACCATTGTCGGAAATAGCAACGGTGCGTGCTGCTTTATCAAAAGCGATACGAATCTTTAGCTCGCTATCGCCCTCAAAAAGCGCGCCATTAGCGATAGCTTCGAAGCGTAATTTATCAGCCGCGTCAGACGCATTTGAGATCAATTCACGCAAGACAATCTCTTTGTTGCTATACAAAGAATGAATCATGAGTTGCAACAACTGTTTAACCTCGGCCTGAAAAGCCATTGATTCCTTTTGAGGTGTTTCTTTTTGTGCAGCTGTCGTAGTCATTGTTTAGGCTCCTAGATATAGTAGTAAATACATTGAATGTTAATTGGGCTAATGCATAGTTTTTCAAGGGTGATATTCTGGATGCCCATGTTTTATAGCATCATTATTTAAATAAGCTGCGACGGATATTTTTACATTTGACGTTTAAGTATGAAACAACAGGAAAACATGCATGATTGAACACGATCCTGATGCTGATTTGCTGCCGCGAATAGGCCGCGGCGACCAATCAGCCATCAGGGAAATGGTTGCCAGAAAACTGCCTAGATTACTGGCACTGGCTGTGCGCATGCTAAATGATCGTGCCGAGGCCGAGGACATCACGCAAGAAACGTTCATGCGCATCTGGAAACAGGCGCCTCGCTGGCAAACGGGCAAGGCTAAATTTGATACATGGATGCATCGTGTTGCACTCAATCTATGCTACGACAGACTCAGAACGCGGCAAGACCACGGCGAAGATGACATGCCTGAACAAATTGACGCCACAAAAACACCTGAACAATACCTAACCGGCTTGCAGCAACGAGACCAAGTGGCCGAAGCCTTGGCAGCACTCCCTATACGGCAGAGGGAAGCACTAGTGCTGCAATATTATCAGGAGATTTCCAACGCAGAAGCCGCCGGTTTGATGGAAATCAGTATAGATGCGCTAGAAAGCCTGTTATCAAGAGCCAGACGCAATATGCGCACCACTTTATTACTTAGAGGGTTTGAAAGGAAAACTCATGACACCTGAACGATTTCGATTTCTCACGGAAGCTTATAGCGCAGACCTGAGTCGTTGGCCGGATAACTATCGCAGTGAAGTAGCAGAACTCTCTAGCAAGCATTTTACAGAGCTGCGGCAGATCATGGTGGATGCCGCGATGCTAGATCAACTACTTGCATGTTATGTAGTGGCGCCAGCTGACCCGGCATTGTTTAACAGCATCATGGCCAGTGCACCAAAACAGCAAGGATTTCTGGAGAGGTTATTTACCTTTAAATGGCCGAACTGGCCAAGTAATGACACTGGTAATACTGGTTTTAATAGTGCTAAATTTGCCGGCATTGGGCTTGCTAGTGTAATAGCAGGTGCATTTTGTGTATCAATTTTCATGTCCAGCATGTTGTCTAAACACACGGATATGGCAAATAGCAATACCACTAACAGTAAAACTGAATATATTGATTATGGACAAGATTGGACCGCATCATGAATGATCAAAAGTTAAAATGGCCGCTCATTGCCTCTTTGATACTTAACTTATTTTTAATTGGCGGAGTCGCTAGTGGTGCATACCACTTGTTTTGGTCAGATAAAGCACCATTAGCAGCTGGGAAAGGCGGCCTGCATAGCTTACGTTTTGCTGCTGACAAGCTATCCACTGAACGCCAGAACGAGTTCCATAAAATCTTGCACGATACACGCCAAGCTGCTAGGCCCTTGATAGACTCTGCCAAAGAAGCCCGTACTGAAGTAAGAACGCGACTGGCTGCCGCAAATTTTGATCGAACAGCAATTAACACAGCACTCGCGCACGTGCGTGAAGCAGACACTGCCTTGCGCATACGCACTGAGGAAAGCTTGGTAAATTTTGCTGAATCGCTCTCGCCAGAAGAGCGCCAAAAGCTGGCAGAAGGCCTGGCACGCAGAGGGCCTCTACGCCAACAACCAGATGTAACTAAAGATATGCCTAAATAATGCATGCTGTCACATATCAAACAAATGGAAGGTAGATGTGGCTTCCATCGTCAAAATGAGTCCTGCCGCAATCGCCATCAACCGCTTTGGTTTGGGTGTTAGTTTAGATAGCAGCCATGCCGATGAAGCTGCGGCAGCTTATCCAAAAAAATGGCTATTAGCACAGCTCGACCAATATCAGCCAGCTCCAGCCAGCCTGGAGAATCAGACCAAAACAGCTATATTATTGGAAGAATACGCAAAAAAACAACAAGACATGCGTAATGCAGATGCCGATACTCAAAAGGCCGCCAAGCGCATGTTCAGGCTTGAAATCAAGAATGACTATCAAGAAGCGGTAAGAGCACGAGCACAAACCGCGCTGCTGACACCAACGCCTTTTATCGAACGCCTGGTTTATTTCTGGGCGAATCATTTTGCCATTTCAACGGAAAAACCTGCCGTAGCTGACTTTGCCGGAGCATTTGAACTTGAGGCGATTCGGCCGCATGTACTTGGAAGCTTTAAGGACCTGTTGTTCGCAGTTGAACAGCACCCAGCTATGCTGCTGTATCTGGATCAGGAAAAATCCATAGGCCCACAAAGCATGGCCGCTAGTCGTGCGGCAGAAAGGCATCCTGAAAAAAGACGTGGCTTGAATGAAAACCTGGCACGTGAAATTATGGAGCTGCACACATTGGGGGTTCGTAGCGGTTACACACAGACAGATGTCACAGAGTTTGCCCGCGCACTTACTGGCTGGAACATCGCCAGCATCGGCAATGGCCCGGGGCAAAACAATAATGTCATCCAAGCCAATGGCTTTATGTTCCGCCCACAGCTACATGAACCGGGCAGCCGCAACATCACGGGCAAAAATTATAGTCAAATTGGCCAGGCACAAGCAGAAGCAATATTAGCAGACTTGGCTAGCGCACCCGCCACTGCAACGCATATTGCAACTAAATTGGCACGGCATTTTGTCAGTGATACGCCACCTGCAAGCCTGGTAGATAAGCTTGCAAGAACTTTCATGAGTAGTAACGGCAAGCTTAGTAGTCTTTACCGGGTATTGATTGACGCGACGGAATCGTGGGATTCAGCCCCGGCCAAATTCAAAACACCTTGGGAATGGATGATTTCAGCTTTAAGAGGTTTGGGCCGAAAAAATCTGGATGGTATCAATATCGCACAAATCATGAATCAATTAGGCCAACCTGTCTGGCGGCCAGGCTCTCCTGCTGGCTATGACGATATTGCCGATACCTGGGCTTCGCCAAATGCACTGTTGCGACGGGTTGAAGTTGCACAGCGCCTGGCAGCATCATTAGGCGACAAGTTAGACGCTAGAACGCTGGGGGAGAAACTACTCATCAATGCAATAAGTCCGCAAACACAAGCGGCGATTACTAGATCGGAAAGTGCAACCACCGGCTTGGCGCTACTGCTGGTATCCCCTGAATTCTTGAGGAGATAAATGATGGACTACGATATTAACCGTCGCGAGTTCCTTCGCATCCTTGCAGCGGGCGCAGGGCTGATATTAG
>JAZJZG010000022.1:0-1624 GCA_040389995.1 Pseudomonadota bacterium
AACAGTTGTAATAAACATTAGTTAATTTAGGATAAAAAGAATGATAGTAATTTAGCATTTGCAAAGAATAATTCATTTAGTGGACGACGACTACGTGCGGCAGTTTCACGCGTTAGAACTTCACCTTCTAGGGTTGTAATATCAGCAGCATAACCAATGGACACCATCGCCATGGGAATATACTGCACTGGGATTGCAAATGTTTCACGCGCTTTATCCGCGTCAAAACCACCCATCTGGTGAGCCATCAGACCCATACTACTGGCCTGCAAACATAAGTTCTCGGCCGCAGCGCCAGTGTCGTATTGTGCCCAGCGGTTAGGCTTTTGATTGTGATTAAATAAAGTATCGGCACAAGTGAGCAATAACACTGATGCATCCTTTACCCAAGCCTGATTGCCTGGTACCAGGCAATCAAAACCTTGCTGCCAAGCTTGTGCATCGGTATTTTTATCCCACACAATAAAACGCCAAGGTTGATCGCCATAGCATGACGGCGCCCAGCGCGCAGCCTCTAACAAGGCGACAATCTGTGCGTGACTCACCGACTTAGCCACATCATAAGCACGGCCGCTCCAGCGGTTAGCAAGGGTTTCGTTAATAGGTACTTGGGTAATCGCTGGTTTGTGCATATTGAGTCCTTAAAATGTTTTTTTAATTATTAAATTGTTGATTTTAACTATCGGGATTATAGCGTTGGATAGTCGATATAGCCTTGTTCGGCGCCACCGTAAAACGTATTAGGGTCCACTTCATTGAGCCGTGCATCTGCTTTATAGCGCTCAACCAAATCCGGATTAGCAATAAAGGGTACACCATAGGCAATAACATCAGCATGGCCACTGGCAATTGCGGCATTGCCACGCGCCTTGTCATAGCCTAAATTCGCCATGTATGCGCCTTTGAACAGTGTGCGTAAAGCGGCAAAATCAAACGGAGCAGTACTTCCGCCAACATCCCCTTCTACCACATGTAAATAAGCGAGATTAAATTGATTAAGTTCGCCTACTACATAGTTGAATAGCGCTTGCGGATTACTATCAGAGATATCATTAAATGGATTCACCGGTGAAAATCGAATACCGACCTTGTCCGCGCCTGCTACCTCAACAACAGCTTTAGTGACTTCCAGTAATAAGCGTGTACGATTTTCAAAGCTACCACCGTAATTATCGGTACGTTTGTTAGTACCATCACGTAAAAACTGGTCTAGCAAATAGCCATTGGCGGCATGAATCTCTACACCGTCAAAACCTGCAGCAAGCGCGCATTTAGTTGCGTGCGCATAATCGGCAACAATGTCCGGCAATTCACTGGCCTCTAATGCTCGGGGCTCAACAAAATCAACCATACCTTCATAAGTATAAAGCTGCCCAGCCGGTTTGATGGCTGACGGTGCTACAGGCAATACATGATCAGGCAATAAACTTGGGTGAGAAATACGCCCTACGTGCCATAGTTGCAATACAATTTTTCCGCCTTTAGCATGTACCGCCTCAGTCACTTTTTTCCAACCAGCGACTTGCTCGTTGGTGTAAATACCAGGTAAAAAAGGATAACCATGCCCCATTGCCGAGATTGGCGTAGCTTCAGTCACGATTAAACCGGCCGTTGCGCGCTGTCC
>JAZJZG010000023.1:0-23060 GCA_040389995.1 Pseudomonadota bacterium
GTGGTGAATGATGAAACTAAAATTAGCAAGTTGCGGCAGCTACGCTAACAACAACTGCAATAATACTTAGTACCAAACTAAGTATTACTAGAAAAGCTTCTTGATCGTCGTCCATGATAGTCCTTTTATTGGTTGACGTTTTAACTATAACACCAAAATTTAAAACGTCAACATTTTTCAACAACTATTTTGTAACAATCAAAACTTTTTACCGTTTTCAGCAAGTCTATTTTCAATTTTATGGTCGGCACGGGAAGCGTTAAACTGTAGCTTTTCTACGATAGCACCACCCAAATCCAAACCAATACCGCCAGCAAGATCAAAGCAACGAATAACGGTATCAGCTAGCTCAACTTCCAACATTTTACGATGTGGAAGTTTGTCATCCATCAAATTTTTGCGATGACCTTCCATCGCTTCAGCAAGTTCGCTAACACAAAGCATCAATTTTTCGGGAATGTTAACAAGTGGTGCAGCAGTCTTATCTGTTGTCAATGCAGTACCACTTACCAAATCCGTCCACCATCCAGACTCTTTAGCCAACCCATGACACGCATTCTGTAATGCCTCACCGGCAAGCACCAAATCTGCAACAAATTCACCACCAATTGTATTTTTCATTTCAGTAATCCTATTCGTTAATTAGTTGTCGGCTGGAAAAGTCTTATTTCATGCACCTACGCATCTGTCCGGGAAGATCAAACGCAGGATAAGACTTCTTGCCAGCCGACGAACCGAATGTAGCACAGAATTTTTCACATTAGCAAAAATTTTTCGTGTTACGATAGCGGATACATTTCGCTCGCCTAGATTGTGCCCACATATATGACTACAGACAACCTCTGCCCCTGGCTAGACGACTCGCTAGACTTGCTCAATAAGCTGCCCAGGGGGACAACCCTTAGCGAAGTGGCTACAGATTGTGACGTTCCCATCTCTTGGCTATCAAAGTTCAAAGATGGTAAATTCAAGAAACCTAACATCATATACGTTTATCGTTTGTATCAATACTTGATTACGAAACGGTAAATCTACATGATAGACAACATACCGCACGAACTTCGTGCGTTTAACCAATGGGTGTGCTGGCGCAAGGAAGATACACAGTCTGGACGGCCTACAAAGGTGCCTTACAACCCTTCAGGCGTGCACGCTGACCCTACTGACTCTAGCACGTGGACGACGTTTAAAAATGCAGTTGGTGCACTCTTAACACACCCTGATAAGTGGAGTGGCATAGGCTTTGTACTATCAGAAAATGACCCGTTTGTATTTATCGATCTTGACGAACCGAAAAACCCTGACGGTTCGCCACTAGCTGAAGATGAATACAAAATTAGGATGAATGACCAACATCTTATTTATGACACTTTTGATAGCTATGCGGAATTGTCACCGTCTGGAAAAGGTTTGCATATCATCGTAAAAGGGAAATTACCCAGCGGGCGCAAACGGTCTAGCGTTGAGGTTTACTCAAACGCTCGCTTTATGACTATGACGGGGAACGTATACAGAAACGTCCCAATTGTTGACTATAACGAACGCGTTAACCAATTGTGGGAACAAATGGGAAAAGGTCGCAAAGCCGAATTATTTTATGCGGGATTAGAAAAGGCTGAAACCCTAGACCAGCAAGTTATAAATTATGCAGCTACAGCAATAAATGCTGAAAAGTTTGCAGAACTTTACTATAATGGAAACTGGCAAAAATATTATCCTTCGCAATCTGAGGCTGATTTTGCAGTAATTGATATTTTAGCTTTTTATTCAAAAAATAGGGATCAAGTTAAAAAGCTATTTTTGCAATCAAAATTAGCAGAACGTGAAAAATCACGTGCAAATTATCGTATTAATTATATGTTAAATCGATGTTTCGATAATTTATTACCACCTGTAGATTTTGAGGGTTTGCGTAACCAAGTAGAAGAAGCAATAAAAAAATCACAGATTCCAGATTCGATACAAATTGAAGAAGGCAAAGCGTATTTAAATTTGCAGGAACCTAAACTATTAGAAGATAATCCTGAATTTTTATTTAATCCGCCTAATGGTTTAGTTGGGGATATTGCACGCTTTATTTATGCGCAAGCCCCTTTGCCAGTACCCGAAATTGCAATTGCAGGGGCCATAGGATTAATGTCCGGCATATGTGGGAAGGCATATAACGTTTCCAACACTGGATTGAATCAATATACATTACTGCTTAGTTCTACCGGTAGTGGCAAAGAAGCGATAGCCTCAGGAATCGCCAAAATTATGAAGCAGATAAAAAAATCCGTGCCTGCTGCTGGCGAATTTATTGGACCTGCCGAAATTGCATCGCCACAAGCTCTAGTTAAATGTTTAGGGGACACGCCTAGTATTGTTTCGTTAGTAGGTGAATTCGGTTTAGCTCTTAAGCAAATGGCTAGCGAAAATGCAGCGCCTGCGCAATTAGGGCTTAGGCGCATGTTATTAGATTTATTCAATAAATCTGGCGAAAATGACGAGCTGCAAAGAACCATTTACTCTGATCGTGATAAAAATACTCAAATGGTAACGGCTCCTAGTTTTTCGTTAATCGGGGAATCTACACCAGAACGTTTTTATGAAATTCTCACTGAAAATATGATTAGTGAGGGTTTATTGCCACGTTTTAATATTATTGAAAATTTGTCACCTCCTGCTGATTTTAACGAAGGCTCCGCGCTGGTAATGCCATCTCAAAAATTAGTCCATGACATGGCCCAATTATGCGCTATTTCATTGGGATTAAATAGTCAGCGAAAAGTAAATCATGTGCAAATGTCTGAAGATGCAACCGATATATTAAGAACCTTTAGACAATACGCCAAAAATGAATTGGATATTACGAAGCATGAAGTCAGAAAACAATTATGGAATCGTGCCCACATTAAAGCGTTGAAGCTGTCTGCTACTGTGGCGGTAGGTGAAAATCCAATTCAACCTATAATTTCAAAAGATAATGCTAATTGGGCAATTGCTATTGTAATAAATGGCATTAAAAATCTGCAGCGTAAATTTGAATTGGGCGAAGTCGGTGAAAATAACGATGAAACAAAACAACTCAACTATGTTGTAAAGAACGTTAAAAAATTCGTTACTGGTACTTGGAGCGAATTGGAGAAAACTGCAGGGGGTGAAAAGATGAAAACTTTGTATCTTGAAAAAGTAATACCGTTTGGTTACTTGCAACGTACAACTGCCAGCGCTGCAGCGTTTCGTAAGGATAAGATGGGTGCAAATACTGCACTACGGCGTGCATTGAAAACCCTGGTCGATCGTGGAGACTTGCAACAGCTTGCTAAATCGGATCTAGTTAAACGTTTTGGGACTGGTGCAGAAGCGTACGCTATCAGTGCACCCGGCGCTTTTGGTATCTAGGTTATTGTTACACTTTATTACAAATTTGGTATTGTCAAACTTCAATTGTTGACTATAATTAAGACATACTAAACGAAAGGTGCCAAATGCGAACCTACAAAGTTACATTCTTTTATCAAAATCGTGTAATCAATGAACAAGTTGTACGCGCAATCAATAAAGATATGGCATTTCCTATTGCAAAAATCCACAGTCCGATTTTTAATTTCAGCCATTTTACTTGCGAAGAAGTTTAAAATGCAAAACGTACAAGAAAACATCAAAGCTGCAAACGAAGCCCGCACAAAGGTTGAAAATCATTGTATGGCTTACAACGTAAAAGAAGATGCCAATCATTTGACGGTAATTTTTCCATTAGGTTATCAGCTTGATGGTGTGCGGGTTAGCATGGCAAACGGCAAATTGTGGGCATACACAAAAGCATTAGAAAAGATGGAATGGGCTTGGAATCAAAATATGCTTGCTTAATTAACTTTTAAGGAAACGAAAAATGAAAACGAAACTAAGAATTTTAATCGAACAAATGCAATCTGAAGTCATCAACTATTTAATTCCAGATGGTATAGAATCTAAAGAGTTAATAAGTCGCTTAATTTATCTTTTAGATGGGCCTGAGCAGCGTGATGCTTTTGAGGATGATGATAAAACAAACGAACAATTTCCAACACTTTACAGTATTACTGGAAATATCAATGATATAAATACGTTACTTGTTCCAGCAAGTTATATTAAATCGTCGGTAGTGCCTGCACATGTGGCGCAACTGAGTGAGCCGACAGATGGGTGTGACTATTTCCCAAGCGTCAAGCGTTGCGACGATCTTTCACCGTCAGGCCCGTTTGCCGCCGCCCCACTACTCTAAAGGAATGGCATGAACTTCCAACCACCAGAACAAGACGATCCACGCGATGATGATCAGCGCATGCAAGAGGCTGAGTACGCACAACATGCAGCACATCAGAGTGCGCAGCCGGTGGCGTGGCGGGTAGTTATTGGCGGAATGTACGAATACTTTGGATCGCAGAAATCCGCACAATACGAACGAGATAAGTTTGAAATGGGGCCGGATGGTACGCAAGACATCGACCACGAAATTGCACAGCCCTTATACGCCGCCGCGCAGCCAGTAGAGGTGCAGCCGCTGACTTGCCAGAAATGTGGCGCGGAAACATGCGAAATAGCGGATTGCAACCGTGCGTTATGCCCGACCATGGCGGCATTTAACCGCTGGTGGAATAGCAGCAAATACATGCAGGTGGTGCGGTCTGATGCAAATCAACGCCGGGTATCACTCGACGGATGGAATGCGCATGCAGCCCACGATATAGGCATCAAGCCCACCAGCGCGGAAGGTGGTGAGTGATGGTAAATCAATACGCAAAGCGAAACCCGCAGGCACTTGACAAAGCAGGCGGCTATTACTGTCGCCACATCATGGCGCTGACTACTGAAAAACTGCACGACAAAAGCAAAATTGCCGCTGAACTTGCCTGGCGAGATATGGAAATTGACAGGTTAAAAACAGAACTTAAAAATACAGTTAAATAGTTGACACTTTTAAATTATTGGCTATAATTGGCGCATACTTTAAGAGGCTGATATGACTTACATTCTTTCGCTAGTTAACATGGTAATCTGGTTGCATGTTGCCATTGCAGCAGCTCGATTTTTTGGTGCATGATGCAAGTCGTATTGGTTCCAATTGCACGGTACGAAACACCGAAAAGTTTACCAACGTGTTGTAGAAACGTTGAAACCTCAATGTGTGTCTTTTATAGGCACGACATTGAAGGTATAAAACCAGTGTGTAAATCACCATCTAATGCGTTTCAAGCTGTGACTTTGTATGCAAAAAATGGATGGATAGTGCCGCATGAAAAATGCCCAGTTTGGGCTAAAAATGTTATTGTTTTGTAGTTATAATTAAAGGTGACAAATTATGCGAAAAGAGATCAAACTTGAAGACTGCATTGGCAAAACGCTGGAAAATTTTGCATTTTCTGGAACTTTTAATAGTGAGCAAATGGTACTTACTTTTACAGATGGCACTTTTACAACAATCGAAGCGACTGTATCCTATGATTGTCCAGAACTTGCCGAATGCAAACTTAAATTATTCGAGTTTGACCGCGACGAATTAGAAAAAGTCGGCATTGCTACTGTAGAGGAAGTTAAAACATTGCGCGATGAACAGAACCGTGTTGCAGACCTGAAACGACAACTACAAAATGAAGCAAACGAACGCGCAACATTCGAACGCCTCAAAAAGAAATTTGGTGAATAAACAGTTATAATTTGCCCACATTAATTAAAGGAAACTGATATGTCCAAAGAAACGAAGTCGCCCGAAGCCGAACCTGTTGTCTGTGTATGTGGCAACGAAGCCCGCACGTATGGGCCTGTTAACAGCCAAGGTAAGCGGCCATTCCTTAACGTTAAAGTGTTTGCACACCATGGGGCTGCAAAGTTCTATGCACAGGAATTTGAAGGCAAGGATTGATGACGCAAGCGGCTTTCGAGTCGCTTTTTATTTATCTTTGATTGTTACACTTTATTACACAAACGGTATTGCAAAACCTTAAATGTGCACTATAATTGGTTAACACTAACAGAAAGCACAAAATGAACTACGCAGAAGCCAAGAAAATTGCGGATGATCTTTGGGCAGCATCGTCGGTGTCCTCCAAGGCTATAGAAGCCTTTCCAAAAGGCCCCATGGGCTTGACGCCTGACGATGTGCGGGCTACCCCAGAATGGAAGGCGGCTAAGGCTCTAGCAGACCATGATTTTGCAAAGCTTCGCGCCTGGAATGGTTTCTATGTAAAGGCTTTCAAGAAAGAAATTCAGGCAGCACGTAACGCTAAATATTCATCAATTTCTACATAAAACCTATTAGACCTGCATAGAAATGGTTAGAAATTAGCCAGATCGCATAGGAATGATTTGTAAAAACTAAGCCCGGACCAACCGGGCTTTTTGTTGTCTATCTTTTGTTGTCTACTGCAAATTCACTTTGTACATAAGTGCACCTGACTTATAAAGAGTTTTGCATGATTGCTTATCAAGCTCTACCAAAATTCGCTCTTTTTCAAACTGGCTTATTGTATTTAAAAATTCCATACGTGAGCCCACAGGACTATTGCGAAACGATGCAACACTAGCCAAATTTCTTTGAATAAAATTGTAATTAATTATGTTCAAAGGTTTAAGAATTTCCGTCATCTTGTCTTTGTTTGTAAGTTTGTTTAATGGCGTTTCAATATATTTGTGCAATAACGCATTCATATTTTCGTATGAAGTTTTGCCATCTTTTACAGTTTTAATTATCGGATCAATCGGTTTTACTTTTTTGCTCATAACTGAATAAAAAACGTTGACATTTAGACCATCTGCCATCCTGGCAACCTCATACACAGTGCCATGGTCCAATGCAACATAACGTAATTTACCCGACATGTGCGCAGCCAAATATGCACGCAGCATTTCCATAGTTACATTGTCTTTTTCAATTTGAAACGATTGACCGACTTCCAAAATCTCTAGCGGTAACACTAACCGCGTATATTTGTTGCTAAAATCTAAAACGTCAATTGAGGAGGTGAAAGGTTGCATTTAATGCCTTTAAAAATAGGGGTTATTTGAAGAAAACATAGCGATTATATGCTTATTTTCAGGTTGATGTGCCAAAAACAGCGAAATATACCATGCACAAGTTTGGTGCATAACGTGTAAGTCATTGATATTGGCTGACTTTTTTCGATTTTTGGCCTTATTCACGGAAATATACCAAATATAATCGGATCTGGGGTGGTTTGGAGGGGTAATAAGGTGTGACTATTATGTGATTTACCATTAAACCCTTAAACCTTATATCCTACTCTAGTACCCTCTATATCTATATATTAATAATTTTATATATTAATTACATATTAGAAGATAGATGTGTACTTGTTACACAATTGTTGACACCGTGAACGACCCTCTGAAAGGTTGCGAAAATACAACGTTATTCCGTGTTGCACTGTGCTACACTTCAGTTTTAACGTAAAGGATCTGTTTATGGATGAAATTGAAACTGCGGTTACCGAATGGATGGTGCCTTCGATTAAGGCGAAGTCCCCTCATGTGGGAAAAATCAAAACAATTTACGACTTCCCGTTTCGTCTGGTGCCAGAGGGCAAATCGTTCATGGTGAAGCTAGACGAAGTGAGTTCATTAAACGTGTTGCGTACAACCGCGTCACGCTGGGCTCAACGGTTGAAGTGTAAATTTAGAGTGATTGACCACTCTAAAGAATATGCTTGCTTTGAGGTTTACCACATCCCTAAACATGAGTACGATATGAACTGGCCTGTACCTGTGGGCACTGTTCAAAGTTGGCAAAAAATGGAACAAGGGAATAAGTTATGAAAGCACGCAACCGCAAACGATTTATCACATATCGTGTTCACACAAAAGAATTGCTGAATGGATACGTGCTTTTCTGGTATCTGACGTATCTGGGCGGCAAGCGGGTTGCTGACCCGAGTCTATTCGGCCATCCAAAGCGCTTTGATCGGGCCTCTGTGCGCTTTTCTGTGCCAAGTGATACGTGGGGCAGGGTGACACACGCAACGGCAGCAGGGCTCGATTTTGAAATTAACGGATAAAATTATAATGAATGATTTACAGCTTGAATTTGTTGCATCATGTAGGCACGTTGGGAGTAGAGTTACGTGCATTCCACCACCCGAAAACGGAGACTATGATTACTTAGCGTACGTGTTTACTCAAAACTGGATAGATTTTGATAACTACATGATTGCTACTGGATGGACCATAGGTGGCTCACGCCCTGAGCACGCAGACGCGGCATATTTTGAAAATGGCTTTTGTAGTTACAAAAAGGGCGAACTTAACGTAGATTACGAAACTGACAATATGGACCAAGCATTCGAACTTGCTGAACGTAGCTGGGTTGAACCCGCCGGTTACATGGTTGGAACTCTTGCTATCGGGTTAGCCCGCTGAATAACCAAAGCCCGAAAGGGCTTTTAATTTGGATTTAACATGTCACACAATGCAATAAAACTGTTAAATACAGCATGGCTTTTGGAACAAGAATCGACCACATACAAACATTTGACACGGTGTTTGTTTGTGCGATACTTGGCATGTCAAATCATTGGTAGGGGATGCTGAAATGCTAAACCAACGTGAAATTAAAGAAGCTCTTTACAAAGATGCCGTCTGGTGGGTGACTGGCGCAGGGTCGGCATATGGGCATGACTCCGAAGATGTGGCCGAAGTGCGCAAAGAATGGGGTTGTTACGATGCGGTATGGCTTCCCAATCTGGAGCAAAACTGTTTGTTTAACCTGTTCATAATTGAGGCGCTAAACGATGAAACAAATTAAAGTAAGGTCAGACGTTACAACAGGGTGGCCTGCTGGCATGTTGCAAGATGATTGCCGTGGTTTGAGCCAGCGCCTAGCGGCCGATCCAGGGGCACGTCTGCACATACGTGATGCTGTTTTGGCTATCGACGCACAAAACAAATTGACGAATAATGTGGGCATGCACACTATTGACGATCAAGCCGCACACCGTCTAGATAAATTCCTAGACAACATGCGCACATTGAATTACCGTTTCGCAATGAGTGGGCTCAATTACCGCAAAGACCCTGACTATCAGCGCGAACTAAAAGAATTGAAACAAAATTTCTTAGTTGCCTTGAAAAGAATATTTGGATAAAATCATGAAAATAGAATACAAAACCATCGCGGAAGAATGGGTAGAAATACCTATACGTGATGCATTAACGCCGAATCGTAATGAGCTGCCATTTGATGTTATTTTGTCAATGATGGAGCTTTTCCTAGAGAAAGAATTGATTACTTTCGATGAAGCTATAAGTTTGATAGGGGACGATCCGACACGCTACAGAATTAAAGAATAAATTTATGGTAAAATACTCCGAGGTTGAAAAATGGCGAATGTGCAGAGACATTGCTGTTAAACACGGGTATTTTATTGTTGATCGTAGTATCGAAATATTGTTGTATAGAAAAGATACACCAAAGAATAAATACGTAGGCAAGCGCAAAACAATTGATAGTATGTTATCATTAGTTAAACAAATAACAGGAGTTAAATAATGCAAGTTACAATCGAGAATTCGATATTCGATGTTGAATACGAACATTTGTTAGAAGGTATTCAAAATTATTTTAATTTAACTAGCATCAAATTAAACGGTGTAGAGTTGATTGGTGCATTTGATGCTGTTGACGGATTGGTTAAGTTTGAACAACTGGCATACGAACAATTTAAAAAGGGTCAACAATGAGCAACGCAGAATTATCCATCCTCGCATTCTTTTTAATTGTCGCAATCGTTATATTGCTTGGCTTTGTGATGTACAATAGCCCACTAATGCAATACGACGAACCTCCAGAGTTTGAAGATACGCATGCGTTCCGCAATAACGATTTAATCAACCTTTACAATAAAAAGGAAAACATCAATGCTGATAATCAAAAAGGGTAAGACTTGCGTTATACCCGATCGACCTTCGATTGGCTCTGGTGTGCTGGGTAGGCACACCATGTTCTATGATGGGCGCACTGGCGAGTATTGGGAATCTATGCCGAAGCTTAGCGATAGTGAAAAGCTGGTGCAAAAGGCTTTGCTAAATAGTGCAATCAAGGTTAGAGTTACCATGTCGTGGAATCCAAGTTCTGATATTTTGGTATATCCACCTCCACCGAATCCACCTTTACCAGTTAGGGTTAACCATGAACTGCAAACCTAATGACATTGCAAGGATAATTTCTACCGATGTAACGAGAACGTTTAAGGTTTCCGATAAAATAGTTAAGATCACGGATAAGACCATGGTTTCGGAATTCGGCCTTATTTGTTGGTTTTTGGAAAAGCCTTTGTATATTAGGGTGTTCGGGATTGATCATGAAATTGTGACGGTGGAAGACGATCTGTTACGTCCCATCCGTGGTCTAGACGGTCCAGATGAAACCCTAACATGGTGCGATGTGCCAACGAAAGAATTAGCATGAAAATTATTATTGTGTTGGAACTTGAAACGTCTAAAGACATTCCAGATTTGGATAAATTGGTGCAGAATCGAGCATATACTATTGACGGTGTGGAGGATGTGAAAATCATCCCAACCATTACCGGCGCGGTTGACATTTACAATGGTGAGATTTACCGATGACTGACACAGAATTGCGCGATAGCATTGCTAAAGAAATATTTATCAGTATTTCGCTTGAAGTTCTTAAAACTGAAAACGAATCAATTACAGCGGAGGGGGTAGCTGCAATAGCATTTAATAGTGCTGACATTTTCATGAATGAAAAACTTAAACGCCAAAATAATTTACAACGTGATTATCTTGGAAAAAACTGAGATTGGTCAGCTAGTGCTCGACCAATTGCCAAATACGGTAGCTGAAATAATGCTACATACAGGGCTTGCTAAAATTACCGTACACCGACATTTAGCCTTTTTGGTTAGTGATAATTTATGTCACAAGAATAAAGGCGAGTTGATAGACGGTAAACGCAAAAATATAATGTATCTTGTTGGGCCTGCACCAAAGGTTAAAAAGGTACGCGAAAAGATTAAGCTTGTCGTGCCCACAAGAATAATCAAGCCAATGCCAATTAAAGTTGACATTCCACCACATCACGAATTAATGGCGCTTTATGGTGTAATATCATGAATGATAATGCTAGAAACTTTCTTATGGCTTGCTGTGTAGGTGCCTTTTGGGGTACAATTTGTGGTTTGTTTATATCGTTAGCTTTGTTGGTGTACGTCTATGGATGAGGCTGACATTTCCGACGAACGTATTGAAATAGCCCGTCAATGGGGCTTGCATCAGGCACAGTTAAAAGCGGCTTCGATTACTGTGGGCATGCCTGGGGAATGTGATAAATGCGGCGAAGATAGGCCACGTTTAGTAAACGGATGGTGTTGCTTTTGTCGTGATAAGTTTAAGGTGTAGATTTATTTAACTTAGGGATTACTATGTACTTTATAACTTTGATTTTTGCATTGCATATGAATACAGTAGCCCCAAAAGTTATAGCTGTTGCGGATACTGAACAAAAGTGTTTTATTGCAGCAGAGTTATTAAATAAAGAATCTTCAGAAATTAAAACAAAAGAATACAAAGAAGCTGGCGCAGAATTTGTTTGTATGAAGATGATTTACCCAGTTTAAGTAATTAATTATGACCCCATGGCAATTAGCAAGTACTAGCGAATCATCCCAACAAGTTGCATTATTTTGTTTTTGTGCAAAAGCGCAAAAAATAGGCTTTAGTGCGGCCAAAATTGAAACATATTGGAAGGTGCCCGATCCAGATTTTGAGAAGCTAAACGGCGTGCCAGAGCTGGCCTACTTCCACCACATACCCAACGGTGGCACACGGGGTGATACGGCGCGTTCTCGGGCCATTGCTGGCGGTCAGCTAAAGGCTGAAGGTGTGAAGCCTGGAGTGCTGGATTGTTTCTGGCCGCTGAAGCGTGGCGGCTTTAGTGGTTTGTTTATTGAAATGAAAAAGCCAGCGCTTAAAAAAGATAACGATCCTATCAATGGGCTATCTGAAGAACAATTAGGGTTTGGTGGCTTTGCCATTGACAATGGGTTTAACTGTGTAGTTTGCTATACATGGTTGGAAGCTGCTAACGCATTGGAAGAATATTACAATTTGGAGAATGCTGTATGACTCCAGAATACGATAACCTATTCTTTATAGAATTAGAGAATAGAATATTAGCAATTAAAGATAAAACTGATATAAAGTTTTTATTTAATACATATGATGTAGCTCCGCAGTATATGAATCTGCTTACAGCTTCGCCAGCTATGTATAAAGCACTGCATACAATTTGTGTACAGAATCAAAGACTTGTAGATATTTTGGAACGAAATGCAACACTTGGTGCAGAACGTGAGGCTATTGATAGTGTGATTTCTTTCCTGTCAACAATTCAGGAAATTTGCATGACTTCGATGCGACTCGCTGAAGTTGGTGGTGTAAAGTTAGACGCAGAAATAAATGCAGAAATAAAGTCAAAAATTCCTAGACCTTTGGTTTAATTCGACTATAATTGCAACGTCACACCGACACTAACTAATTTTAGGAGTTAACAAAATGGCATCTTCCCCTCGCAATCGTAAATCTGTCTCCGCTGCTGCAGTTGTTGAAACTGTTGAGCCTGTTGCTAAGCCCCACGTGCATATTCGTCTGCAAGACGTAATTGATGCAACAAAGGCGAATAGTTTCGTATATACTAGCGCCGAATTTCATAATCCCCTGATTGCATCAGGTGAAGTTGAAATTAATCCCGATATGACTGATGAACATGGCAATGTTGCCACACGTGCAATTATCAAAGAGAAAGAAGAACCCGTAATGACTGAAGTTTCTACTGCTACCGTTTCCACGAAGCCCGTTTTCGTTCTGGAATCCAATATCCCTATTCCTGAAAAGGTCCGTAAGGCTGGTGGCCTGCGTGCTGGCCGCACTCCCGTTTACCCTTTCGATGGCCTAGAAATTGGCGGCTCCTTTTTCGTGGCCGATAAGGCTGAAGATAAGCCTGCCGTTAAGGCGATGGCTTCCACGGTAGCCGGTGCCAATGCTCGCTTTAGCGAAGAAGTTGCAGGTGAAACCCGCACGAACCGTAAAGGTAAAGTTGTTCCCGTTATGAAGCAACTGCGTAAATTCAAGGTTTACGATACCTATCTGAACCCTGAAGATAGCACCAGTCAAAAGGGCGCACGCGTATTCCGTGTGGCAATTGATGCGTAATTAAGCCTTTGCTGCCGGGCTGGTAACCTAAAACCGTTAACACAGCATTCCTTTAATGAGTCGGATAACTTAGAGGCGTTAGTTAGGAAACGTAGTCAAGGGTGAGAATAACCGTAAAACTCCTAAATGGTTCTGACTGCTGGAAAGACAGCAAATAAAAACCCTACACGGAAAAGACGTGATTCCTTAACAGGATGAACTGCGGGTAGTTCGTATGGGATGCCGCCATACCGAAGTGTTTAAGGTTCAAAGCCGCCGTAGATTAAGTTCTTGGCGGCTTTGTTTTGTCTGAAATAAATTCACGCCGTGGCTGGTGATGCCTTACACTCCCCAAAATTTGTAACACGATTTGGGGTTTATATGTCTGTGAATTATTCAGCAACAGTTAAGACGGCACGTATGCAGGCAGTAGCGGATGCAATTGGCGCTAGTGGCAAACTGCAAATTGGTACATCATCTGTAGCATCAATTCTTGCCGGAATTACTTTAGGGTCGCCATCGGGAACTGTTAGCGGATCGGTGCTAACTTTATCAGGTTTCCCGTTATCAGATACATCCGCCGATAATAGCGGTAAGGCTATCAACGCACGAATTCGCACCAGTGCAGACGCTGACGTTATTACAGGGCTCACGGTGGGCCTTACATCGACCGCCGCGCCCGCTTGGACTGGTAGCACTGCATATACTGTGGGCAGCTACAAAACGAACGGTGCAAATCAATACAAGTGCGTCACTGCGGGTATGTCTGCGTCGTCTGGTGGCCCTACAGGCACGGGAACTGCCATTACAGATGGTTCTGCAGTTTGGGATTATTACAGCCCTGCCAGTGCAGACGTGCAATTAGACAGTTTAGAAATTACTGCAACTCAAACGGTAACAGTAAATAGTGCGACATTTACTCACGCATAGTTAAAGGTGTCGATATGACATTACTTGATGAAATTTTGCAAAAATGTAGCCCTATTGTTTTAGCGGGGCGTGATCCTCAGGCAATCGCAGATGCCGTGAATATTAACCGTACTGCTATAGGTAGAGTAGATCGTCACATATTTGTCACTTGGGCCGCAACACATGGAATGTTGTCTAAAATTGAAGATCGGGCAATTGATACCACATCGCCATATAAAGATTTACGTGATGCGGCTTTGGCATGCCGTGCCGTGGTCATGGGGGCAATAGAATCTATTAACTTTGCACGTCCTGAAAATATGGCAATGCTGAACGCTTGGGTGTCTAGCGGCCAATTGACACAAATTAACGCAGACGAACTATTATCGTTTGCTACTAATTACGACCCTATTAGCGAATTCGATGTACGCTGTACGTTATGGGATATTAATGGAAATTGGCTTGGAAATTAAAATATGACAGCGCCTACAAAAACAGCTAAGACTTTATTAACTTCGCAATCTTTAGCAGCAGGTGCGAGTATAAGTATTACAGAATGGGATTTATCTGGAAAATGGGGCGGTATTCTTTTTATTAAAATTACCAATGGCAGTAGCGCTCCAACAACAGCACCTACCGTTAAATTTTACGCAGGTGAAAATAGTGGTGTAAAACGTCAAACGTATGTAGTTTCGGGTGATACTGTAAATAGTAGCATATCTGAACCATGGTTCGAATATAGTATAGGTTTTATGTTTGCCAATGCAACTATTACCAATGGTGCTACAAATGCAATAACCGTGGAAGCTTACGGCCAAGAAGTTACCTCGGTGGCGTAAACAGTGGTAAATCGCTACCAACAACCGCAGGGTGGTCCAACAGGGATCAATTTCAGCAATCCGATAACCAAAGGATTGGCTTGCGTATACAACGCTGGTAATGGTTTTATTGACTTAATAAAAGTCAAGGCTGGAGGCAATAGAGGTGGTATATCTTTAGCGCCAAATAAAATTGGTTTGGGTTACGTTTCCACTGGTAATATTGCAATAGGTGCTAGATTTGATGGGTCTAGCATGCGTACTAGTAATGGTGCTGGTACCGGAGACTTTTCGGTATTGATTATTGCCAACCCTATAGCATCCTCAACCCGAGAAATTATGCTGACCATAGGCGACGGCTCGCAGGAGTTTTACTTTGCAGTAAACGCTGCGGTAGGGCTTTCGGCATCCTCTGGCGCAGTGAGTCCTCAGACTAATACTGGGGCTGCAAGTGGCGTTTCTGCCAGTGGTGCAGCAGATGGTGCCATGCACGCATACCTGTATGTGCGCAGTGGGACAATTGGTTATCTATATTCAGATGGTAAATTGTTGGCAACCAATAGCGTTTTGGCCGCCGTTATGTGGTCCCCAAGTTCAGTAGATTTTGTCGGAGGGTACTGGCAACAAAATTGGGGTATAAGTAATCACATAGCGATGGTGGTGGGATGGAATAGGGCTCTGAATATCGATGAGTCTACAAATATAACAAGAAGTTTACAAGCACCCTGGCAGGTATTTTCGTCAACAAAAACTTTAATTTTTAATCAAACTGTATCACAGGCAACAGGAGACTTAATTGCAACTGAATCAAGTTCTGATACAAGTTCAATAATCGGAAAATTAATATCTTCTGGGACAATAGCAAAATCTGAATCTACTTCTGACACCTCCACACTTTTAGCAAATACAAAAATAACATCGTCAGTTTCTGTTATTGAAAATGAAAACGATTCGCCTATATTATCGGGAAAAGTTAAAGCTACAGGCACAAGTAGCCATACTGAAACTTTATCAGATACTGCGCAAATACTTGGAGCGCAAACTCCAGTATTGGGTTATATTGCAGGCTTAGAGTCTGTTTTAGATAATGTTGTAATACCCAGTAAAAATATAATAGATGGATATTTAAACTATACGGAAACGTCTAGTGATAGGGCGCATATTACAGCCCCTGGTTTAACTAAACTTGAAGGCAATATTATCGCCAGTTTGATTAGTAATAACTATAGATTAGAACTAGTAACCAATAGATATTTATTATCAAATAATACGTTAAAGATTAAAACTGAGGTTACACCATGACAGACATTACCCGCAAACGTGGTGATACTTACGCCGATGGATTTATTCTTAAAAATGCCGATACTGGTGATGTAATTGATATTACAGATTGCACATTCGTTTTAACTGTTGATCCTAGTAAAGCGCCAGTAGATGCAACTAATAACCTTTACTCATTGGTTGGAGACATTACCGATTCACTAGAGGGTAAAGTGGAATTTGCGCCAGATGTTAATCAAGCTGATCATGTGGGCACTTTTTATTTTGATGTGCAAATGACAGATGGTGCTGGTAGAAAACGTACTGTTGACTCTGGTAAATATAAATACATTCAAGATATTACAAAATCATAAATAATAGGTGAAATGTGGATAATAAACCAGAGGTCGGCGGAATGAATATTAGAGATACAGAGCTAAATCAAAAGTATGTATTGAAGCGTGAAATTCCGTTATGGGGTATTATTACAATAGCGCTTTCATTATTCGGTGGTAGTTACAGCATGTACGCTAGCTATATGGAAATGGCCAAATCTGTTGATAGGTTGTCTACTACCGTCGAAAAATTACGCGATAGTCAGATACAGTTCACTATTAAAGATAATCAACACGACAGTGAATTAACGAATCATTCTTTACAAATTCAAGATATTAGGCGCGACGTTGAAGATTTAAAAAAGTCACAAAGGTGGATTCCAAAATGAGTAGAACCATTAAAGGTAGCAAACCGATGGGTTTTGAATATTGGTCAGCTCGCCCTGGTAATAAATGTGGTGGTCACTATTCAACACGCAATGCGGCGGGTAAGCAATGGCAAAAGAAAGCTACCAATAAGGCCGAAAGAGTTTTAAATAAATCCGAAAGATGGGATGGATAATGGTTAAATTTAAACTAATTGAAGAATGGCAAAACTTCTGGAAACTGTGGAGTTTGCGGTTTACTTCTATGGGTACTGCATTGCTAGGTTATATTGTTGCTTCACCTGATGCTATTCGTAATGCATGGCAATCTTTGCCAGATGACGTTAAACAATACATCCCGCAAAACTATTTAATGTATATCACAATTGGTTTATTTGTTCTTGGTATGTTTTCACGTGTTGTAAAGCAGGAACAACTATCTAAACCGAAAGAAGACGATGGCACGAATAAAGACAATCAGCAGTAACCTTAACGCACTGTTAGACACAATCGCGTATGCAGAAGGTACTAGCATACATGCGTTAACAAAAGATGACGGATATGACGTAATTGTTTCGGGCATAGACGGCGCGGAGGTAATGACTAGTTATATTGATCACCCATTTGCAAACGGTAGAAAATCTAAAGTTATTAACCGCAACGGATTAATGTCCAATGCCGCAGGCCGATATCAGCAAATGTTAAGAGACTGGCCGCATTATAAGAAACTTTTGAACTTATTTGATTTTGGTCCAATTTCGCAAGATAAATTGGCAATTAGGCATATTCAAGAAAGTTCGGCGTTGTTGTTCATTGAACAAGGCAAATTTAACGAGTGTATCGAACGCATTGCCAATATCTGGGCGTCATTACCAGGGGCTGGATATGGACAATTCGAGCATAAATTGGATACATTACGCCATGTATATTTATTGAAAGGTGGTAAATTTTGGGACTCGAAACAATTGCAATCGGAATCGTTACCGCGATTATCGGAATTTTCGCAGCTTTCTTTACCGGAAAAATTAAAGGAAAGTCCAAAGCCGACACCGATAACGCCATTGCCCAATCCCGAATCGATGCAAACAGGATTGTGGACGCTAATCAAAAAGCTGCTGACGCGCAAGTAAAAGTTAGCACCGAATCTGCAAAGGTACAAGATGAAATTACTAAGCTTAATCCTGGTGATGCTCTTAACGAGTTGCGTAACGACTTCGCCAGAGATAAAAAGTGAAGCAAAAATAATCGATACGTCATGTAGTTGGGTAAAGGTTATTTCAATTTCAGTTACCGATGATATTACAGATGCCACCGCACGCCAGATACTTGCCCACAATAGGATGGTGATTAAGAACTGTCCGAAATAGGCGATATGTTATATTCGGGGTGAAAGCCCTAAATACCCATGGATGAAACTGAATTAAAGGCTGCTTTCGCAGCCTTTTTAATTGAATCTGCAACCCCGTTTGAGGCTGCGCTAAAGCTCTATCCTGCAGAAAAGGATAGAGGCGAAGCCCTGCGTATTACTTTTGCATGGCCTAACGATCCGTTTGTTATTGTCGAAGTAGAGCGATTAAAAAAAGATGGTGCTAAAAACGATGCGATTCCAAGTAAAGAATCTGTAATTGAGGAAATGTGGATACTAGCTAAGAACGAAAGAGTACAACCTAAAGACCGTGCCGTATTGGCGCGATTGGTTGCCGAAATGCTTAACTATATCCCTAAAGTTTCTGATGGCTCAGAAACTTCTAAACGTATGCCGACTACGCCGGTTTATAAAGTTGTCGCCGAATGAGTTTCGGATTAGAACCACTAGAACCATTGGAAGCTTTAGTTAGCGAAATATTTCCAGCTTACACAGATTTATTACAGCCCGCTAGATTTAAAGTCGCTTATGGTGGCCGAGGTTCTGCTAAAACTAGAACCTTTGTAACTATATTACTGAATAACGTTCAATATTTCGGTTGGCGTTTGGCTTGCTTCAGAGAAATTATGAAGTCGTTAGATGATTCAGTTTATCAAGAATTTGTAGATGAAATAGAACGCGGTGGGCGTTCGGAATACTTCAAAGTTATTAAGGGTGCGATTAGTTGCCCATTGTCAGGTGGATTAATTAAGTTTGATGGTTTATTTCGTAATCAGCAAAAGTTAAAAGGTTATGCAGGTTTTGATGCAGCATGGGTAGAAGAGGCTGAATCTGTTACTGCCGAAAGTTGGAAGTTTCTAATTCCGACATTGCGCAAAGATGGTTCGGAGATATGGGTTTCGTATAATCCTGATGATCCATTAAGCGCAACCCATACCATGTTCGTAACTGATAGAAAATATCCAGATTACGTTAAAGATAAAGATGGCAATGGACGGCGGTATTGTGTCGTTTTAAAAGTTAATTACACTGAAAATCCAAGATTCCCTGAAGAGTTAAAGATTGATATGGAGTTAATGAAAGAAAACGATTATGAATTGTATTTACACGTTTACGAAGGTGAGCCAGTAGGGAATAGCGACCTTGCGGTGATTAAGCCTCTTTGGATAGCCGCATGCATAGACGCACATATCAAGCTCGCCATAGAGCCAACAGGGGCTTGGATGGCAGGCTTCGACGTAGCAGACGAAGGCAAGGATAAGAACGCCTTTATCTGGCGTCATGGTTTTGTTGTGCGGGGCGCGGAGGAATGGAAAGACGAAGACCCTAACACTGCAGCACGCCACGTATTTTTGAATTCGCTTCAAATGGGTATGGATACCGTTACGTATGACAATATCGGAGTAGGTGCTGGCGCTAAAGGTGCGATTCGTGAAGAAGCTAAAAAAGTTAGTATTAAAGTAAAACGCCCACAGTATAGAGGATTTACTGCTAACGAATCGCCATTAAATCCTGAATCTGAATACATGCCCGGTAAAAAGAATAAAGATATGTTTGTAAATCTAAAAGCGCAAACATGGTGGATAGTGCGCGATCGATTTAAAAATACATATGACGCATTAGCCGGGAAGCCTTATGATCCAGAGAAATTAATCAGCCTAGATTCCACTATGCCTAATGTGGGCAAACTGTGTGCTGAATTGGCGCAACCTAGGCGAGATTTGCAAAATGGCAAAGTTGTAATTGAATCTAAAAAAGATATGAAGAAACGTGGAGTTATGTCGCCAAACTTGGCAGACGGTTGCGTTATGGCTTTTGCGCCAGAATCTGGATTTAAATTAGAAAACCTTATTTAGGATATGTAATGGCAACCGAAGTTGAAAATTCAAATAGCCCCGGTATGGTTAGGCTAGATAACGGTTATTTAAATGCGTTTATGCCTAGTGGCATTCGTGGGCGTATGGATAACTACAGCGCTGAAATGATGGCAGGGGGTTCGCTATTACCCCAAACTATTTTGCAATCGTGTTATATTCATAACGGTTTTGCTCGCATTATTTGCGATACGCCAGCCGAAGAAATGACACGTGCTGGTTTTGATATTGATGGTTTATCTGAAGATGTAGAAAAAACTGTCAATTCTAAATTAGAAGAATTAGACGCGGTAAAACATTTTAATGAAGCCATTAAATGGCGGCGCGCTTTTGGTGGTGGTTTAATTGTTTTAGGTTTACAGGATGGTGGTGTATTAGAAGAACCATTAAACGAACCTGCAATTAATGCGATTGAGTTTATGCGGGTTTATGATCGTTACGAAGCATTTTCGTATCAACGTTATAACGATCCCGCTGACGCTAAATACGGAAAAATTGAATTGTGGCAAGTTTCGCCTAAATCAGGTGGAACGAGTTATTTAGTTCACGAATCTAGGGTTTTAGTGTTTGATGGCGAATCTGTACCTAGTGACATTCGCGTATCTAATCAAGGTTGGGGTGCGTCTGTAATTCAGAATTGTTTCAAAGAATTGATGCGTTTGGACAGTTCTTATAAATGGTCGGGTTTGCTGCTAGAGCGTATGCAGCAGGCCGTACACGGCATCCCTGATTTATCTACGCAAGTTGCAGACCCACAAGGCGAAGCCAATATTGTAAAACGTTTGGCTATTGTGGATCGTGTACGCAGTTCGTTAAATACGATTGCAATTGATGCATTAGAAACTTACGAAGTTAAATCGATGAGTTTAACTGGTGTAAAAGATATTCTTGAAAGTCACGCGGAAGCATTGAGTGCTGCAAGTCGCATACCCACATTCATTTTGATGGGGCGAACTGTTGGGGGATTGGGCGGTAATGGTGATTCATCCCGCAAAGGATGGGAGGCACAAGTTGAATCTTGGCAAAATGATCAAATCCGCAAACCTTTAGACCGTTTAATTTCGTTGATTCTTTTAGTTGAATCTGCAGGGTCTACTGATGGTGGCGATTACACTATTGAGTTTTGCCCATTGTCAAAAATGAGTAAATCTGAATGTGCCGATGTTGAACTGAAAGAGGCACAAGCTAAAAAATCACAAATTGATGCAATTATGGTTGGTGTTAATGGTGGCCTGATGGATCAAAACGAAGGGCGTGCAGTAATTGCTGATGAATATGAACTCGTTGGGGATGCCCCAGAGCCCGTAGACGAGCCTGTATCGCCGATGGTGCTTAACCCTGGTCAAAAGCTGGTGGACCCTGTAGCAGGCCAGCACAACCCAGCGCCTCCTGTGGGCAAGCCTAAAGCAGGCAAAACCAAATGAAAGTTTGGTTAAAACCAAACCATTATGAAAGGCGATATTCTCGCTTTTTGTTAAAACTGGTAACTGAATTACGAACTGAAATTCTAAAACAGCTATCGGCTTTTAACGTTCGTAAAGATGATGAAACTGATGATACCAAATTAGAAGACGATTCAAATAAGATTGAATCGATAATTGCAACCTTATTGCTCTGGTGGTCAAGTCGCAGGCAAAATCTATATGTTATTTTCGGTGGTTATTTTAACGAAATTAATCAATTTAATGACGATCAATTTAGACTAGTTGTTAAAAGCCTTACTGGATTAGTTTTGCCGTCTAATAGTTTAGCTGGTTATGTACCCGGAAACTTAACTAGTTCTACGCAAGATTTAATAAATAAGTTTGGTTCAGAATCTGATATTTATAGACAAGAGTTATATCTATCTGGAATTAAAAAGAACTGGACAACCGCACAGCAAGTTTATATCGATAAGGTTATTCAAGAATCTATTTCAAACACTGAATTGGCTTTACGTAATGCAATTGTAAGGGGTGTATCCGCTAAAGAGTTAGTTCCAATAGTAGATAAACTTTTAACCGCTATAGAAAATAAAGTTGACAGATTTGCCAAAGATCAAGTTAATGATTTAGATACTCAGTTAACAAGCAAACGCCAACAATCAATAGGTGCCGATGGTTATATTTGGGAAACGCGAAGGGATGAAAGAGTACGCGGTAATCCCGATGGTTTATATCCGAATGCAATACCTTCACATTTCCATAGACAGGGTGTAACTTTTTATTGGGATATGCCGCCCGAAGGTGGACACCCAGGACAAGCGCCGGGATGCCGCTGTTCTGCGCGATTGAAACTCGCTAAATAAATATTTGCACAATGCCCACAATTAGGTTATATACTCGCGCCCATGTCTAAGTTACGTTTTGATTATGTTGAATTGAAAGCTCGCCGCACCGACGAAGGTTATCTTATTGATACGCCTTCTGTCGCACGGACTGGTATTTTAGTTTATCGAAATGATGATGGTTCTATTCGTCGGGAATTGCGGTTACCTGAAGATGTATTTCATGCGGATTCATTAAATAGTTTTATTGGTAAACCAATTACAGTAGACCATCCAAAGGGGTTAATCTCGCATTCCGATATTGATAAATATCAAGTCGGTACGATGCTAGGTGCTGGTCGTAAGGATGGGGAAAATGTAGTAACTGATATTGTTATTCATCAACCAGCTAAAATCGGCGAACGTCGCCAATTATCATTAGGTTACAATGTAGATTTAGAAGAAACTCCCGGCGAATGGAATGGGCAACGATATGATGCAATTCAGCGTAATATCAGAGTTAATCATTTATCAATTGTGAAAAGCGCCCGAGCCGGTGCGCAAGCCGAAGCTCAACGACTGGCTTGAGGTCGCGCTACGCTCGATGCGCGGCCAGACCGTCTCGCCGACCCTCATCCACGAGCTGGCCCTCGATGACGTCGTCATGGATGACAACCCCGGCCTCGTGCCGGACGTCTTC
>JAZJZG010000023.1:23070-43167 GCA_040389995.1 Pseudomonadota bacterium
AGAGTTAATCATTTATCGGTAGTGAAAAGCGCTCGTTCGGGTGCGCAAGCTCGTTTGAATATGGATTCGGACGAAGAACCTTTATTAATGGAGTTAGTACAAATGCCTAAAATTCGCTTGGATTCCGGTATTGAATACGAAGCTGCGCAGGAAGTTATTGTTGCCGTTGAAAAAATGCGCACCGATGCTGCCACGCTCGCCGATGTAGTCAAAGCCAAAGATACTCAAATTGCAACCCTGCAAGGTGCTCACGACACGCTTAAAGCACGTGTTGATAGCTTCCCTGTGGAACTTGCTAAAGCTGGTGAAATTGCAAAGGCTGCAATTCAAAAGCGCACAGATCTTGAAAAGGTCGCAACCACTTTTAAAGTGGATTCGAAAGACAAAACCGATGCTGCAATTATGCATTCGGTTATTAAGGCTTTCAATAAAGACTTTGACCCTAAAGACAAGTCTGCCGATTATGTGCAAGCTGCGTTTGACATTGCGATTAGTTCGCGTATTGATTCTGCTATGCAGAGTCAGCGCGAAATGATTAACGGTAACCCTACTAATCGTATCGATGCCAAAGACGACGCGTATATGGCTTACAAAAAGTCGTTAGGTTCTAATGGTGTAAAGGCTAAGGAATAATTATGCAAACGAGTTACACGCTTTACAATACCGAATTGCAACTCGGTCATATTCACGACACTTCGCTGCGCCAAATTGATAGCTATCTTGCACAAGGCGCAGTAGGCATCGGCGTGGGTGTTGTGCTGGGTACGGACCCTGCGCGCCAAGTCGTGCAGGCTGGCACTGGTGCAGGTCAAGGTGCGTTGATTATGGGTATCTCTGTGCTGTCTCAATCGGTCGAACAGACTAGCGCAGGTTTAGTGCAATACGCAGATAAAGAATCTGCACCGATCATGAAAAAGGGTCGAGTTGTCGTTACCACGAATGATGCCGTTGTTGCTGGTGCTGTTGCTAATTTCGTATTGGCAAACGGTACGTTTACCGATGCTGCTGTTGCAACCGGCATTGAAGCCCTGGTTTTGATTAGCGCTAAGTTTGTTACCGCAACATCTGCCGCCGGTTTGGCTGTAATTGAAATTAAATAAGGAATATTATGCCTAATCGTTTTGATGAAGATGTTAGCGCGATTAAAGCGCAGACGCATATTCAACACATGGACGCAAACGAAACTGTTTTCTTTGCTCGCCAGCTTGAATACATCCGTCCGAAGATTTATGACGTAAAGCGCCCACAGCTTTCGGCGCTCACCACGTTCCCTATTGATACTGCAGTTCCTGAATGGGCTGAGTCGGTAACGTACACCATGTACGATGCTACTGGTATCGCCAAAATCATTTCGTCTTATGCTGATGATTTGCCGATGGTTGGTATCAATGGCAAGCAGTTCACCAGCCGCGTTAAGTCGCTGGGTGATGCATACGGTTGGTCAACCGCCGAAATTCGTGCTGCTGCTGCAACCAATACCCCATTGCAATCCAAACTTGCCACCATGGCAAAGCGCGGCCACGATATTGCAGTGAATAAAATTGCATGGTTCGGCGATGCTAATGCAAACCTGCAAGGCTTTTTAAGCAATACTAACATTCCGGTGTATGTGACGCCTGCTGATGGTACGGGTTCTAGCAAGCTGTGGACCACGAAGACCGCAGATCAGATTACCCGCGATATGTCGGAACTGGTGAATCTGGTTAAAACTCAATCGTTGGGTATTCACGTAGCAAACGAATTGTGGATGCCACTTGACGAATACACGTTAATTTCTACTAAGGTTCGCGGTACTACTGCAAATCCTAGCGCAGATTCAATTCTGAAAGTATTCCAGATTAACAACCCCGGTGTTACCGTCAAGCCGATTCTGGAACTGGCAGACGTTGCGACTTATAGCAGCTTGAATGTTATGGTTGCAATTGAAAACAGCGTGGAAAACCTGCAACTGGTTCTCCCTATGGCATTCCGTGAGTATCCCCCACAAGCTAATAACTTGTCGTGGAAAGTGCCCTGTGAATCGCGTATCGGTGGCGTGACTATCGAATACCCATTCGCAATGGCTATTACCTCCGGCATTTAAGTTTGTAAACAAGCCCCGTTTTAGTCTATATGTGGGCATAAAACGGGGCTTACTTTTGGAGTATTGAATAATGGCTAATGAAGAAATTAAGACATTTAACGTTTATAACAATAGCGTTCGTCTTGTGCATATTGGTGGTGTGCAAATCATGCCTGAGAGGGTTGCTAGCCTTGTTGATGATGCTGGTGGTATTAACCGTGCTGGTGTTGAGTCTTGTGAGTTTCTGGATTTTACTGATGCTGAAGCGACTGAAGTTATTGTCGAAGGCGTTGCACCAAAAGTGAAACCTAAAACAGTAGCTAAAACTAGTACCGCTACCGGCGCAGGCTGGACCGCAAAGGCTTAATACATGGCGCGCTTGGAATTTTTCAGACAGCAAGCTAAAGAGTTTAGCAATTTGCCGGATTCTGTTGTGGTCGAATGGTTCGCAAGCACGCTAGTTTATTTAGATTCGTATTTATCGAGTATTTCGCCAGCTAAATTAGAGTTGGCAATTGCGTTGTATGCAGCACACTTGTGCTGGTTGGAAAAGTACCCAGGGCAAGGCGGCGCAAGTCGTGGGCCAATATTGCTTGAAAAAGACGACAAAAAGTCTAAAGAATACGAATTGCTTAAAAATAGTAATACGTGGTTAGGTCAATCGCATTATGGTCAAAGTTTCATTAATTTAACTGGCATTTTTGGTCCTACCCGAGCTGCAATTTTAACGCGATTTGGTACACATTAATGGCTATTACGTTAATTGTTGAAGATGGTACTGGCGTTACCGATGCTAATAGCTACGTTGATGTTGATTATGCGCGTGCATTTGCCGAATCGATAGGTTTGATATTATCGATTGAGGATGAAGTAGTTAAGGCAAATTTGCTTTTGGCAATGCCTTATATAGAAAATCAACAATATCAAGGCCATAAAACAAGTCCCGATCAATTGTTGCAATGGCCCAGGTCTAATGTAATAGCGTTAAATTTTCTAATTGACGATGATTATATGCCAACTCCGCTTAAAAAAGCGCAAGTTATGGCGGCATATTTGGTTGAAAATGGTACAGAATTATTTCCAGTAATTACAGCGCAGTTAGTTACCGAGGAAACTGTAGGTCCAATAACCACAAAATATTCAGATCAATACGTTAGTACCTACACAGGATTACCTGCATTTTCCGAAGTTGATGTTTATTTAAAACCGTTTTGTAACTATGCCGGTGGATATAGGTTATCTCCGGCCTTTGGATTTTAAATGGCACAGTTCGATAAATCAATTCAAACGGCTTTACGATTAATAAAAAAGAATGGTCAAAAGGTTGATTGGATAACTGCGACTCATAGCATTCCAGATTCTACAAAACCCTGGTTGCCAGTTGATAATACATATACAACGTATCAACCTTTTATATGTTTTTTGCCGATAAATTTTAGGCATCAGGAATTTTTTAATTATATTAAAGACATTGAAGCTGTAACTGGAAAGTTTATAGGATTAATGGGTAATGTGCCATTCGCCCCAAAAGTTACAGATGTTGTAACTAGAAATGGTGACAAGCTAGATATAGATTCGATAGATTTATTATCGCCAAACGGACAAAAAGTTTTGTATACGATTATTTTTAACGGCTAACACAATGAAAAACGTAATCTTATATTTTATTTTAGGTAATGCTCCGACAAATACAGAATTTGAAAAAGCTGCATTACTGATGAATAAAGGTCCGTTTCTAGAGTTTATCAGTTTGCCAAGTTTTGATTTAAATTCACCTATCATTGAAAACGTTGGGGTAGCCGGTAACGTGCCAGATGAATATAAACACTTCGATGTTGTGGATGTAGAACCTGACGTTAAACCGCAAACCGAATTAAGTTTTGAATAATGATTATTTCGTATTCAAATGCAAGGGATGAAATATTTAAGCAATTTGGTACTGTACTATCTGCAGTATCAACGCTGCTAACTTACACACCTGAGATTATTTATCAAGGTGTGGAGACAGGGGCTAAAATGCCCACAGATAAGCTCTGGATGCGGGTTTCTCAACAAACGATAACCGAAGAACAGGCCGGGCCAAAAGCGGATGCTGTACGGCGCTATACATCGGACGGTTTAGTTTTTGTTCAATTGTTTATTGCGAAAACGAAAGTTGAAAATTACGCAATTGGAACGCAAGTAGCACAATTGGTTAAAACAGCTTTTCGCGGAAAACAAACAACAGGGTGTATCTGGTTTAGGAATGTGAGAATTCAAGAGCTACCCTCAGAGGATGCGTGGTATCGTTTAAATGTTGTCAGTGAATATCAATACGACGAAATAAGTTAAGGAATTAATATGGTTTGCGCAATTAATAAAATTGATTCGAATATCACAGGTTTGGCGTTCGCTGAAGAAGAATGCCTGAAGGTTCTCCCCGGTGTTGCTGGCGCTGATGCCATTTGGTACGCAATGGAACCAAATAGTTTTTCTGATTTTGGCGGTAAGATTAAAACGGTGGCACGTTCGCCTATTAATCCGTCGCGTCAAAACAAAAAGGGCACTATTACCGATTTGGACGTTTCTGGCGGTTTTAATACCGACTTTACCAAGAGCAATATGACTCGTTTGTTGCAAGGTTTCTTTTTTGCGGATGCTCGTCAACCTGCCAGCACTAAACCGTTGAATGGTACTGCGGTCCCGTTAACTAGCGTAACTGCATCCACCAAGACTTATGCTGCTAGCACAGGATTGTCCGTTTTCGCGGCTTTACAATTGGTTAAGGCTTCCGGTTTTACGAACGCTTCAAATAATGGCGTTAAAACTGTAGCTACTGCGGCAAGTGGTGCAATTACTGTTTCTGAAACTTTAGCAGATGAGGCTGGCCCGCCTGCAGCATCCAAACTAGAACGAATCGGTTTTCAGTTTGCATCTGCCGATATTAATATCGCAGTTGTAGGCGGCATCCCATCGTTGACTTCCACTACGACTAATTTCACCACGTTGCCGGATTTATTTGCTGGCAAATGGGTGTTTTTGGGTGATGACACTGGAACGTATGCTTTTGCAAACAATGTTGGATATGCTCGCATTAAATCCATCGCTGCAACGTCATTGACTTTTGACGATACCACTTGGACCCCGGTAAACGAAACTGGAACAGGTAAGACCATTCGGCTTTATGTGGGCACTAGTATCAAGAACGAATTAACCCCTTCGCTTATTAAAACGCGTAGTTATAATATTGAACGCCAATTAGGTTTGGGTGCTACTGCTACGCAAGCTGAGTATTTAGAAGGTGCAATCGCAAACGAATTCACTTTAAACGTTCCACAGGCTGACAAACTTAACGCAGATTTAACTTTTATCGCTAGCGATAATACCCAGCGTTCTGGTGATGTTGGCGATACGATTAAGGTTGGTACGCGTGTAGCATCGTTAAGTGAAGATGCATATAACACATCGTCAAATATCTATCGAATGAAGCTATCGGTTATCGATCCTGCTAGCAGTAATCCTACGTCGCTATTCGGATATGCGACTTCAGCAAGCATCAAAATTAACAATGCTGCAAGCCCAACAAAAGCAGTAGGCGTGCTTGGCTCGTTTGATGTTACTGTAGGCAACTTTGAAGTTAGCGGTAACGTTGAGGCATATTTCACTACAGTGGCTGCTGTGCAAGCAGTTCGTAATAACGCTGATGTTGGATTGAGCGTTATTGCTGCAGCGGCAAATACTGGCTTTGTATTTGATACCCCATTACTTGGTTTGGGTGGTGGTATTGCCAAAGTGGAAAAGGATAAGGCTATTATGTTACCTTTGGAAACTATGGCTGCTGAAAACGGAAACGGTTATACAATGCTGTATGATAACTTCCCATACCTGCCGAATATTGCTATGCCTGCTTAATAAGCGTAGTACACTATAAGGGCTGCTTACAACAGCCCTTTTCTTTTGTCTAAAATTTGGAGTAATAAATAATGAGTCTGTACAAAAATTGGTCCATGGATCAATCGAAAGAATTAAACGGTGTACCTATTCAGTTTGAAGCAAATGATGACGGTACGGTGCCCACATTTATCATTGCTCGAATGGGTGAAACCAATAAGCCTTATATGAAGGCAATCGAATTAGCGCAGAAACCTTATATGCGTCAAATTCAACTGAAAACGATGAATAAAGAATTGCACGAAAAAATTATTCGTGAAGTTTTTGCGACTACCATCATTAAAGATTGGTCTAACATTCAAGATGAAAATGGTAACGGTTTAGTTTATAGCAAAGACAACGCCGTTAAAATTCTAACTGATTTGCCGGAGCTTTACACACAATTGTTTAACTTTGCAATGTCTGCCGATGCGTTTAAAAAAGAAGAATTGGAAGAAAGCGCAAAAAACTAATTGAGGTTTCTGCGTATTTTCAGGAGTTTGGCAAAACTGAACAATCGTTAGCTAAACAGTCTGCGCAAATGGGGCAACCCTTACCAGATCGTATAGCTAACGCGCCGGAACTTTACGAAGGCTTGGGGTTGTATTTACAAGCCTTCAATGATTTGGATAGTGAACGTTCTCACGCAATGGGCGTATCGAGAATCCCATGGAGTAAGATTCATCATTATGCAAAAGCCAATGAATTTAGCGAAGAACAAAAAGACGATTTATTATATTTAATTCAAGCAATGGACAGAAACCATTGTGAAAAACTAAACGAAAAGTCTAAACAAACAAATGGCTAACCTAAACGATTTGGCAGATAGATTAGAAGCACGTGCCAAATCGTTTAATAAAATTGCGTCTGATAAAGCGGTCGCCGCTACTCTAGTAACACTGAACGTTTTATATGAACGAACACCAGTAGATACAAGCGCTGCAGTTTCTAACTGGCAAGTTTCATTGAATTCACCAATTAGTGGTTTCATATCACCGTATGTCCCCGGTTTTTTAGGATACACAGCTAGCGCTAGTATTGCAATAGCTAAACAAGTTGCAATCGGTATATTGCAAAACAAAAAGCCGGGGCAAGTAATTTACATAACAAATAACGCGCCGTACATTAGAGGTTTGAATTCTGGAACATCGAAGCAAGACCCCGGCGGATTTGTTGAAGCTGCTGCATTAATTGCACGTAAATCGTTAGCTAATTAGGATAAAAATGGCAGACGAAAGTATTGTTATTGAAATTAAGGATACGGTAGATGTTGGTATTACTGCCAAGATTAACGGTATTGCTAGTTCAGCACGCGCTGCGCAAACTGCTATTGATGGCGTACAAAAAAGTATTAGCGGTTTAAATCCCGGCAATATTAATTCGATCGCTGCTGGTATTTTTAAAGCTGAAATTGCAAACGAAAAGCTTGCAGCAGCCCAGCAGAAAACCGCCGCCGCTGCAGCTATTGCAGAACGTGAGCAGGCCAAAACTGCAGCCACCACGGCGCTAACCAGCGCAGCGCAGGATAAGGCCGCACTATCTGCTCTGCGCCTGTCTGAGGCGCACCAGAAGGTTACGGACAAGCTCGCAGCACAAGCGGCTACTGCAGCGGCTGCAGTGCAGGCCCAAAGCGCTTTGGATGAGGCTGCAAAGCGCGGCGCACAGATCGAAGCTGACTATGCCGCCATGCTGGCGAAACAAGCCGCAGAAATGCAGCAAAACACAAACGCCACAACGGCAAATGCTGCAGCACAATCAAAACTAAATAGTGTTAACAATTCAGTTTCTGCTAGCGCGATGGCTGCTGGAAAATCGGTAAAGGTGGAGGCTGACGAAGTTGCAAACTTATTAGGTAAAATTGATCCTGTTGTTGGTGCTTTGGGTCGGTTAGACGAACAAGAAAAGAAGTTATCCCAATTTAAAAAAATTGGAGCTATTGATAACGATACGTTTACGCAGTACAAAGCAAAGTTAGACCAATCCCGTCAATCGTTAGGGCAATTTGACGATAGCACTAAGAAGGCCGGGTTTTCGGCTGCACAGTTGCGCCAATCGATGCTGTATTTACCTGCACAGTTTGGTGACTTGGCAAGGTCTATCGCTTCTGGGCAATCTCCAATTTTGGCGATATTTCAACAAGGTAGCCAATTAACTAATATGTTTGGCAGTCTGGGCGGCGCAATTAAAGCCGCTGGCGGATTCCTGCTTGGTTTGATTACACCATTTACTGTAGTTGGGGCAGCACTCGGTATATTTCTGTATCTTGTGGGCAAAACTGAATTTGCACTTCGTGAACTAAATGCGTTGTCTGCACAATTCAGCGCTAGCGGTAGAGGTGACATTGATAATTCATTTATTGTACAACTTCGTAAAGAATTGGCGCTTTTACCGGGAGTTTCTAAGGCTGCGGCAACTTCAATTATTCAAGAATTTGCAAATATACGCGATATTGGAAGTTCTACATTAAAACAAGCAACCTTGGTAGTTGCCGATTTGGGTACAGCATTAGGAATTACTGCGCCAGAAGCCGCTAAAAAATTAGCATCCGCTCTTTATGATCCGTTAAAAGGTGCGCAAGATTTAGATAAGGCTTTAGGATTTTTGACAATTAAAGATTTTAAAACTTTGAAAAGTCTTGACGAGCTAGGTAAAACTGCACAAGCCCAAACCTTTTTAATCGGAAAATTAAAAAACGCAATAGATGGTTTGGCAATCGATACATTAACCCCAATGCAAAAAGCTAGTAACGATTTGGGTAATTCTTGGAGCAAGTTTACCGGGGAGTTGTCTAACACCGGGCCGATTAAAGCTGCCAATGATTTATTTGTAGGTCTGCTTGAAAGTTTAACCGCAATATTAAATCGTCTTTCTAACTATAAAGCTCCAGCCTGGTTAGAAAATATGGCACGTGGTGGTTTAAATGGATGGGTTGCTGATTTATTTAAAGGTAACGCCCCTGCTACTGGTGGGGCTACTGGTTCTTGGGAAGCACCAAAGGGGCTGCAATATCAACAAACCACAAAATTTAAAACCGATGCTGCTGGTATTACAGGTTCTAAATTTAAAGATGAAATTGATGCACAAATTGAAGCATTAAAAGGAGCACAGGCTTTAAAAGAACAAATTGCAAAACAGACTGTAGCTAAAGTTACCAGTGAATACAATCGGGGAATGCTAACCGAACTTGATTATATAAATCAAGTCGCAACTGCAGAAAAAACGGCATTGGCTGCTGGGATTATTACGGCACAGTGGGAATTAAGTTTAGCAAGAAGTAAATTTAATAACAAAAAAGAAATAGCTTCTTTATCGTCTAAGGTTGCAGAAGCACAAGAAAAGTATAACGCTAGAGAATTACAGCAAGGTTACGCTATTGCCGAAATGGAATTTAAGGTTAATGCAGAAAAAACTAAATTCTACAACGAAGCTGATAAACGGCTAATTGATGAAATTGCAGGTTTAACTGATAAAAATAGGGTTTCAACATTAGAACTTGAATCGCTAGGATTGACACAATCAGCACTAGCCAATTTGAATAAATCTAGAGCAGATGAAGTTATATCCCTTCAAGAGGAAAAAATTGCAGTTTTGCAATTAATGGATGCATCTAATCAAAATCTAGCAACCATTCAATTAGAAACTGATAAACTAAATGCATTGAAGATTGCCAGAGATACGGCATATTCAAAAGACGTTTATAATAAAGAGAAAACCGGATTATTGGCAGAGGGTCCGGGTAAACGTGAAGCTTTTGATAATAAAGTTTCTGGAATAAAAGATTTAGGTAGCGATTCAAAATCTGGATTTAACGCTGGCGATAAATCGTCTGCTGTTAATAGCCTTATGCAAGGAATGAATATAGATACTGCAAATTTCCAATCTAATTTAGATACACAACTCGCTTCTTACAAAACGTTTGTTGATCAATTAAAACAGCTAAATGACGCTCGACTTATAAGCGACCAAGATTACGCCGCTGCTAGTTTAAAGTTAGAATTAAATCGCCAACAAATACAAATTTCTGCAGCAAGTTCGTTTTTTGGGAATTTGGCTGGATTACAAAATTCCCACAGTAAGACTGCCCGAAAGATTGGACAAGCCGCAGCCATTGCACAAACAACAATAGCCACGTATCAATCTGCAACGTCGGCCTATGCTGCTATGGCGGGTATTCCGATTATTGGACCTGCATTAGGTATTGCAGCAGCAGCAGCGGCCATCGTGGCAGGTCTGGCTAATGTGAATGCTATTCGCTCACAAGGTTATGAGTCTGGTGGATACACTGGTAATTATGGAACTAAAGACGTTGCTGGTGTAGTTCACGGTAAAGAATTCGTTATTAACGCAAAAGCGACTGCTACTAATCGTTCAATGCTGGAAGCTATCAATCAAGGTGCTAGGGTTACTGCGTATGCAACAGGTGGATATGCTGAGCCAGATTCTAATGTGGGTACATTTTCGACCCAGTCTGCACCACAAAGTAATAACGGCCCTAATGTTAAAGTTATTGTAAATAATAACGCTGACGGTACAAAAGCAACAACTAAAGAACGTAATACCCCTAACGGTCGTGAAATTGAAATTATTATTGAGCGTGTAGTGGTTAAAAGCGTAAATTCAGGTGGTGCGATAAGTTCAGCAATTGAAACTCAATATGGTTTAAATCGTTCACAAGGGGCAACATACTAATGCCCACAGGAATAAGATTCCCGGTTGAATTACCGCCGCCAAACCGCGACGATTACGGTACGACTTTTGAAGAAACAAGATCACAACAAGAAAAAGAAATAGGAGCGGCTCGTCAGCGCCGTGAATATTCGATTGAACCTAGAATTGAAAATCTTTCTTGGTTATTTACTCAAACGCAATATACAATATTTGATTCTTGGTGGCAAAATTCTATAAAAAGCGGCGAACTTGAATTCGATATACAAATATCAGATGACGATGCTGGATTAATCTGGTATACTGCAAAATGGATAGAAAGTTATCAAACATCAATAGATAGCCAGAGATATGAATGGGTTGTCAGTGGAAAACTTCGCCTACTGGGGGAATCTTTTGCTACTCGTTTATCCGGTACGGACGAATTAATAGGTAAATCTTTATTAGTTTGTAGCGCTAAAGGGCAAATGTCTGTTGATAAAACATTGCGTGGTTATTCTGGTTTTATTAACGTAGCAAAAGCGCGCTTTAGTCAGGGATCACTTACAGGAGCTGCTGCGTTTATGGTAATTACAGCTACTGGTGAATTCGGACCATTGCCATTGCGCGGAAGTTCTTTAATGGTTATGACAGCATCAGGTAACGGTACTAATTTCGGTGTAAAAACTGACTTTTTCCCGTATATTTGGATGGGGATGGAATTTATACGCGGTCGAGATAACGGCATTAGTTTACGCGGTGGCGATGACGAAGGTTTTCGCCGTTCATTTATGAGGATTGGTAATCATGGCATTCGTAGAAGCGGGCTCTGAAGGTGTTCTTAACGGAACTACTGCCGTTGATGTTGTCGCAGCCCCCGCTGCAGCAACGCGACGTTTAATCAGTAACGTTCATTTTAGTAATCAAGATACAGTCGCACACACTGTTATTGTTTATAAAAACGTGAGCGGCACTTTGTATGAACTTGGTAGAGAACTATTGCAAGTAAACGAGTATTGGACGTTTGATAAACTTACCGTTGCTGATGCAACTACTAAAAAAATACAAGCCAAATTGTTAGAAGCCATGGTAACAACAAACCCGTCATACGACGCTGCCTATGCTGACGCAACATAAGGATTTGAAATGCCAAATGATCTATTTGTAAAACGAAACCGTCCTGCAACACAGTTAGTTATTGCGACTTACACCCGCCCTGCCGACACAAACGTTTATGCAGCAGGTGATGTATTAGCCCAAAGTACAAGCGCTGCAACTATTTTGACGCTGACTAACATGGCTAGAGGTGCAGGGCTAGGAGGTATCATTCAATCCGTAAATATGATTGATAGCTCTGTACAATCTACAAAACCTGATATTGATTTACACATTTTCGATACTGCACCTACAATGCAAAACGATAATGTTGCATGGTCCCCAAGTGACGCAGAGCGATTGCGCGAATTGTGCGTATTGACGTTTTCGGGCGGCAATTTTAAATCAAGTTCTAATAACGGATCAATAAGTACAGGTGTCCTAAGCTTACCTTATTTATGCGTTTCAGGCTCACAAAATTTATACGCCATTGCTGTTGTTAGAAACGCATACACGCCCACTAGCGGTGAAGTTTTCACTTGGAATTTCTTGATTATTCCCGATTAATATGCGCAGAATTTCCCGCCCTGCCGTTTTGTTGCCACGTGAAAAAATAGACCCTTATTTTTCACTTGTTGCATTATTAATTCGACCTAGTAAGCGCCCTGATGGTGAGCTTGTATTTCGTGATTTGTCTAAAAATAAGGCGGTATTAAGTACATTTGGCGATGCAAAAATAAGCACGGCGCGAACAGAATTCAGAGATTCGACAATTTTGATGGACGGGGCAGGTGATTATATAACTGCACCAAATTCGTCCGCGTATCCCCCAGGTGCTGGGGATTTTACTGTAGAAACAATTCAGTATTCGACGGATGCTGGTGCTAGTCAACGATGTTTTATGGACGTACGGGCAAATAGTACAAGTGGCACAGGTTTTTTTCTTAGAGAAGATTCAAACGGTTTTATATTTGGAAAAGCGTCATCTGCTATTGTCAGTACAGCATCGGGGAGAATTGCCAATAAGATACAACATATAGCAGTTTCGCGTACTGCGTCAGTATTTTACATGCATGTCGATGGTGCACTTAAGGCATCTGTAACTGACGCTCAACAATTCCTTGACCAAAACATGTTAATTAGCGGTTTCTGCAATAACGTTGCATCCCCTTTTACATTTTTAGGCAATATCGGGCAATATAGATATACCGTTGGCATAGGCCGATATGGTTCTGCTGACTTTACACCACCTTCGTATTTTCCATTACGATGACCACGCCTATTTATCCTAAATCTTTACCGGGTGTGACTTCAGTAAATCGCACCCCAGTAAGCAATGTTATTTCAGATTCTGATGACGGTGTACAAGCCAGCAGACGAAGGAGTCGAGTCCCTAGCAGTTTTGACACGTTGGAATTTTTATTCGCAGAAACAGATTTATCTATATTCAGAGACTTTGTAAAAACCACGCTATTAGGGTCACATAAATGGTTTTGGATAGAACTTCCATCGGCAGGTGCCATAACTTGGCATAAGGTTAGGTTTGTAAGTAAACCTGTTTTTTCTGAAAAAGGTTTCAGATTCAGGTCGGTAACGTGTAAAGTTGAAATTTCAGAGCGCGCATTTGAAGAAATGATAAGCCCCAGAGTTTCGCTTTTAATTCACGGTAATGTAAAAATATACGACTCGTCTATTAACTACAAAAAAGAAATTTTAACAACAGGTAGTATTAGTGTAAGCGACGATGAAAGTAAATTTCAACAATCATCTGTATATTTTCCGGGTGCTATTGATTATTTGCACGTAGATTCCAGCGAATTTACATTCGCCGACGACTTCACTTTTGAATCTTTTACTTTTTCAAAAAGTACATCTACAAGCACAGACCCTAACGGTTTAGGTGTTCGCTGCATTTTTGATACAAGGCTATCGACAGCAAACGTTACAGGATGTTTCTTCAGGGAGAACGGAGGCGGGTTTTTATTCGGGAAAGCGTCAACTGCAATAATACAAACAACCGTAGGTAGAATTCCGAATCAATGGCAGCATACTGTAATTGAGAGAAAAGATGGTGAAATTCGATTAACTATTGATGAAAAAATATTAGGGTATGCTTATGATAATCAATCGTTTACAGATAGTAATCTTAGAATCGGTAGCTTTATAAACACCGATGAATACGCACATGGTTATTATGGGCATATGAACGAGACTCGAATATACAGCACGGATTGTGTTTACAAGTTACAATCGAAGTCCCCAACTAAGCCATTTCCGGGTGCTGATTATTATGCCAATCTTTAGAACACCAAAACGGGGTTTATCGTATTCAGAAGCAATAGCAGAAGCCTATGCAAGTGCGCCCGAAAACTCTGTTATTTTAAATACACTTGAATTTAGGCATCCAAATTTTATAGACCCTGACACTGGTGCAATTATTGCGATTCGTGTTGTAAATGACCATGTAGATTTAAATGCAACGTTAGAAGCAACAGCACCTGCCAATGCCGGACAAACTGTTTTATTTAAAGCCGTTAGATTTAGTTTTAAAAGACCGTCAGAAACCGATGGTGCTAGTTTACCCGAAATTACAATAACTGTAAGTAACGTAGCCAGAATTTTAATTCCATATTTAGATCAAGCCAAAGAATCTAGAACTCCAATCGAAGTAACCTATAGGCCATATTTAGCAAGCGATTTAACCGGACCTCACATGAACCCGCCGTTAACATTAACATTGCGTTCTGTAAATGCTGATATGAATAACGTTACCGCACAAGCAGGTTTCGGCGATTTGGTTAATCGTAGGTTTCCTAAAACCGATTACACAGCTAAAAAATTCCCAGGATTAACAGCAAGATGAACCATTGGGCTGAAAAATATATTGGTTTGCAATGGTCCCCATTGGGAAATGGTATCGATTCCTTTAATTGTTGGACATTTGTGCAACATATTCAAAAGGAAAAATACCACAGAGAACTCCCCGAAATATTAACGGACGGTGCTGCTAATTTGGCTGTCATGAGGGCTTGTGCAGTAGAGTCAGGCATGGACCATTGGGAACCCGTCGAAGTGCCCACAGAGGGCGATTGTGTGCTGCTGGCGAGGGCTACACACCCTGCACATGTGGGTATATGGATAAACGCGAACGGTTCGTCAGGCGTCTTGCATTGTGCTAAAGGCCCAGGTGTCATATTTCAAACTCCAGCCAATTTACGTAATAGCGGATGGGGTAGTTTATCGTTTTATCGATGGAAACTGTAATGGATAAGTTAAGCGAAGTTATTGTTATCCATTCAATGAACCCGTTCAATACGACAGAGCGGGTTATTTTAAATTTACCAGATGGTTCAGAACTATTAGAATCAGTCCCTAGTCACGATGGGGCTATTGTTTGCACTATTAACGGCGAACCTGTAGCTAAAGAAAATTGGGACTGCATTTTACAATCAGGCGATATTGTAATTTTCCAAAATTTGCCTGCTGGTGGTGGGGGTGGTAGTAACCCACTTCAGATAATTTTATCGATAGTTTTGGTTATCGCAGGTATCGTTACGGGTAATCCGTATCTAATCGCGGCTGGCATCGGTATCGGGGCTTTAGGGTTAATCACTACGCCTAAAGTCCCAATTGCGAATCAATCTGTAGAAAGCCCATCGCCAACTTATAACGTTGCGTTGTCTGGTAATTCGGCTCGATTAAATCAGCCCATTCCTATACCTTATGGCAGGCACATCATTTATCCAGATTTTGCCGCGCAACCTTATACAGAATATTCAAATAATGACGCATTTTATTTCGCAATTTTATGTTTGGGAAATACTAGTGATTTAACAATCGAATCTATTTCGATTGACGATACTGCAATTTCTAGCTTTGAGGAAGTTCAGTTACAAATACAAGGTTCATCGTTTACGCCGACGCAAACCCTTGTAAACGTGGCAGTAGTTAACGCGCCAGAAGTTGCAAACCAAACCTTAGAATCATTTCGCACAGTCGGCCCGTTTGCTGCCATCGGGCCGGGGCTTACAACATCGCGTATAGGCATAGACGTTGTAATGCCAAAAGGGCTCTATTATGCAAATGAAGATGGATCACTAGCCAATAAAACTATTACATGGAAAGTTGAAGCTAGAGAAATTGATGATTTAAATAATCCAATTGGCGATTGGAATTCTATAGGTTCTGAAACTTTCACAACAAATAAAAATACACCGCAGCGGCGATCTTATAGTTATGAATTACCATCGGCGCGATACGAAATACGTACACAGCGAACAGACATAAGAGATGATAACACTCGGGCTGCTCATGACATAGAATGGGCCGGAATGCGTGCTTACGTTGATACAGTTTCACCATTAGAAACAACTGCTGCGTATTTAGCTGTAAAAATTAGGGCGACCAGCCAACTGAGTGGGGCTAGTCAAAGAAAAATTTCAGCAATACTTATACGTAAACTTGCAAAATGGAATCCCACTACAGGGTGGAGTGCACCAATTGAAACAAAAAGCATTGCCTGGGTTCTAGCTGATATTTTACGCAATAATATATACGGTGGATCAATTCCAGACAATAGGATTGATTTACAAAGTCTTTACGACTTAGACCTTTTGTGGGAATCAAGAGGTGACGTTTTCAATGGGATTATTGATAAGCGTTTAACAATATGGCAAGCATTAACCACAGTGGCTCGTGTTGGTAGAGCTAAACCATTAATGAGGGGTAGCGTTTTTACGTTTGTTAGAGATTCACAACAAACGCTACCGGTTGCATTATTTAACATGCGTAATATAAAACGTGGTTCATTTTCAATAGCATATTCGCTAATTACTGAAGATTCGCCAGATGGTGTTGAATTAGAATACTTTAATGAATTAACATGGTCTACTGATACCGTTCAAGTTTTATTTCCTGGAATAACTGAACCTGTTAATGTTTCTAAGGGTAGTATATTAGGCGCCACCAAACGTTCGCAAGCCATTAGGGAGTGTGCATATACAGTTGCATCGGCTGCGTATAGAACCAGCACAATTAAATTTATAACCGAAATGGAAGGTTTTCTTCCATCATTTGGAGACTTAATTGCAGTTTCCCATGATGTTCCAAACTGGGGTTATAGTGCAGAAGTCGAAGATGTATTTTTGCCAAGTGTTTTTATTACAGAAGACGCAGAATGGTCAATTGGACAATATTATGCAATGTTGGCTGATAGCGAAGGAGACGTATTCGGACCATATAAAATACAACAAGGTTTAGCAGATCGTGAAATTGTGTTTTTAGAAGAGCCTGCCATTGAATTTTATACAGGCACTGACAGAGAACGTACTAGAATATCAATAGGCATGGGGGTGGCATTTCTTAAAATGTGTCGAGTTATTTCAATAAACCCAAATGCAACAAACGATATAGAAATAACTGCCATTGTTGAAGATAATAGAGTTCACGAAGCAGATAGTATATATTTGCCAACGTATGCAACCCCAAGGCCTGGCTATTTTATGGCAACAGATACGCCTAACTATGCAGATGCTTCTACTTCGCAAAAAGCCGCGATTGGCGCTTGGGTTTCCCGTCCTGATGGTACTGTCGGTGAACAAGGTGATTCCGCTTTTTACTATCAATAAATAAAATGTCAATTTCTAACGTTATTGCAGGTAGGCTTATTTATAGGTCCAAAATAAATGAAATTATTTTAGCTGCAGGTGGGTTGTCTGTTTCATGGGTAAATTTCAATGGAACTACGGGCGCGATACGTGATAGCTCACCTGATATTTCAAGTGTTACACGTGGGTCATTTTCCGCATACAATATTAATTTTGTAACACCGAAAGCCAGCATAAATTATGTAGTTCAGGCTAGTTGCTCTCCATGTGCAGGAAATGATACAGGTTTCGTTCAAACTCTTATTTTAACTCGGGCTTGCGCGCAAATTCAATGCCGTAATGATGATGGTGGGTCGGGTGATCCCGATATTGTTTGTGCAATGATAATAGGCCCTGATCCTAATGATATTACATCGGGTGTATCTGTTTTGCATTTAACGCCCGCTTCGATAATTGATACTGTGCCTGGTTATGTTAATGCATCGGCAAAATATTCTTTGAACGTTAACGGCACAGCAGGATTCGATACTGCAAATAGTGGTAGCGGATTATTTGCAGGGGACTGGGTAGAAGACGCATTTGAAGTAACGCTTTATCAAGTTCGCGCCACATTAATAAGTGGAACTGCACCAACAGGTGCACCATTAAATACATGGTTGAATTTTACAACTGATAGATATTGGGAAATTGCAGGTTTATCGCCTTTTGCACCTTCAATTGACTGCACACTGAAAATTCAGATACGAGATAGCGCATCGCTTGCAGTGCGCGTGTCTGCGCAGATTGTTTTAGGTCTACAAGATTCGGTTTAGTGAGTAAATAAAAATGACTATCACAACTCTTGCAGTAGATGACCCGATTACTGCCGATAAAATTAACGAAGTGATTGATGCGATAAATGCTATTTCATTTTCATGGGTTAACTTTAATGGTGTCTCAGGTGTTGCAATACGTGCATCGTTTGGTAATATTTCGGGTGTTACGCGAATAAGTTCAGGTGCTTACCGTATCGGTTTCAGTACAGAAAAAGCAAACGCAAATTACATGACTGTCGGGTCATGTTATCCAACAAATGGCAACGACACAGGATTCGTCGTCATTGCATTTCAAGGTACAACTCACATGGATATTCATTGCCGCAATGATGACGGTGGTCTTAATGATTCGCCTATTATTTGTTTAACTATTATTGGAGGTTAACCTATGGCTTTTGCCAATTACTTACGCAACAAAATTATCGATTGGTATCACAGAGGGCAAACTTTTGCACCACCCGCTACTTTATATTTTGCGCTTTGCACTTCAGCACCTACAGCAGCCTCAGCAGGTACGGAGGTATCGACAAGCGGCACGGGCTATGCACGAACTTCTGTTGCCGCGTCACTTGCTAATTGGGCAGGAACTGACGCTGCACTAAGTACCGCAGTAAGCACAGGCACAAGCGGAACGACAAGCAACAACATCTCAGTGAGTTTTGGTACAGCAACGACTAGCTGGGGCACAATATCGCACTGGGAAGCATACGACGCTGTTACAGGTGGCAATAGGCAGTATTACGGAACTATTGTAGATGGCACGGGCGCAGCTTCGCCCCGTTCAATTGCTGCGGGCGATCCTGTCAGCTTTCCCGCGTCAGCTTTATCTGCAAATTGGAGTTAATCGAATAATTCCAATTCTTTAGCTTTTCTATAAAAACCAATGTCATACAACATGGCATTGGTTTTTTCAATATAAAAATTGTAATTTATATCTGCTGGTATATAGTTAACAATATCCATTAACGGTACAGCGCCTTCAGATTCTGAAACGTTATTACCATTGGTAACGTAATTAATTCCGCCGCGCACATCTTGCCCGTAATACCAGCGGCAAGTTTTACCTAGGTAGACCCCGTTCATGTGGGCACCTCCTGCAACGTCGCGCACAAAAATAAACTTTTCGATTTGCTCACATTCCCTAATTGTTTGTTCAATTGGAATGTTAGAAACTAACATTTTTTCTACAGCTTCAATACAAATTGTTGTTGCTGGATTTTTATGGAATCTAAATATTCCCATTTCCTTATCGTTCCATGGATTAGAGTAAGCACCTTTTAGCTTTACTTTATCGTCCATCTTAACCGCGCAATAATTATTTACATCACGAGAGTATAAAGCTTTATAACGCGTTTCTTCCATCTTTAATGATGCCTCTTTACACCATTGGTTTTTAATCGCATTAAGCTTCTCATATTGACTTTCGTGTATATACAAAACAATACCATCGGTGTTTGCAGAAACAACTTGTAAACCAGCGGCTTCCATTCGTTCGATAATCATTGCTAATGCAAGCTGACCAGTTAGCGTAACTTGAATTAATAAATCTGGGGCATACATTATTGACCAACGGGAACCCAATTTACCAAAAGTGCCATTTACTGTAACTTTAATTGAATCTGTTTGTGTCTGATTACTATCTATTTCAATATCTATTTCTATAAGTCTTTTCAATATTTCATCGCGTGTCATTTGTTAAATTCCTCAATATCGAATTTATTGCTTTTCTTGGAATTTTCAGATTCGGTTAAATATTGCAAGTTAGATAGAACGTGTAACCCGCTAACCAATTTTCCAAATAGCGGTATAATATGATCAACTTCGTATCCATCGGGTCTATTTGCGTAAAATTCTCTAATTGCTTCAACTTCTGACCAAACTGGAACACGTTTTAATTTATTTAAGTTATAAGCTCTATAATAAGCAGATTGCAAGCCTTTATTATTTTCTCGCCATTCTCGCATTT
>JAZJZG010000024.1:0-8916 GCA_040389995.1 Pseudomonadota bacterium
CGGTCATAATTAGTGCTTCCCCCACCGGGCCTGCTACTTTATCTAAGGTAGCCTGACCACTTTGGCTAATACTAGCAAGCGCGTGATAAATTCCCCACACCGTACCAAATAGGCCAACAAATGGCGATACACTACCCACAGATGCCAATACCGTTAAACCACCTTCCAACCGTGCACTTTCTTCAGCAATGCTGCGGTTCATGGCACGTGCAATAAATTCGTCTTTTGAAATTGTAGCCTGATCACCCGGCTCGATGGCATGCTTGTTTGTATAGTGTTGATAGTGCTCTGCTGCTGCAATTGACTGTTTAGCTAAATTGGCTAATGGCAAGCTGGCTATTGCGTTTGCCCCGTCCTGCTTAATCGCTGCCGCCAAGCTTGGCGCACTCCAGAATTTTTGCGTATAGGCCGCGATTGCATTACGACGACGCCATACTTGAACACCTTTGGTGACTATCAAATACCAGCTTGCTATAGACATCACTAGCAAGATAACAGCCACCGCTACTGATACCGCGCCTCCTGCCACAATAAACTCTAAACTATTAAACTCATATCCGTTTTGCATTTTCCAAACTCCCGTATCTAACTTTTATAAACTTCTACTACGCATAAAGCCATCTAACAACTGACTTACCGCTGACATTAGCTAAGCTATTAATTTTCAAGCGAAAATTTTACCGGCACTAACACATAGGCGCTGATGGCCTGGTTGTTACGTTTTGCCGGTATAAAGCGCCATTTTTTTACCGCATCTATCGCTGCCTGATCCAATCTATTGGAACCACTGCTATTTTCTAGCTGTACATTTTCCGCATCACCCTTAGTCGAAACCAGTACACGTAATAACACACGGCCTTGCTCACCTTTGCGCCGTGACAATGCCGGGTAATCTGGCGCGGGATTATTCAAATAGGCAGCGCCAAAACGTGGCGGCTCTACGACCGGCTCCACTTCATGTTTAGCTGGCGGCGCCTCAGACACTTCTGGGACATTTGTCGCAACTACAGGCGTTGCTGGCGATGGCGGTGCCTCACTCGCTACTGCAACTTGCTCGACTACAGGTTCAGTAGCAACTGGTTTAGGTGTAGTCAACTTCTGCTTTACGATTGTTTTTTGCTGCTTAACGACAGGCGGCGCTGGTATCGGTGGCACTAATTCAGGTTGTGGAGCAGGGCTATTCACCAGACTCACCATCATTGGCGGCAATACCTCTTTTACAATTGGCAATGTAGGCTTTGCATTGACCAGCCAAAGCATGCCAGCAATGTGTGCCAATATCACTAAAGCCAGCATTAGGTATGAGCTCCGTTGCTTATCTGCCTTTACAGCTAACAAACGATTAGGTACCAGTTTATGCACGGAGTTATCGCGCACTGGCAAATGGTATCCCCACGATTCCGCAGCAAGACTAAATACCGGCATTTCTGTATCAGCGATTAACTTTAGCTCAGGCCTCATACTTGACTCCATAGTTGGCTGAATTGCTTATAGTCATACGGTATCGGCATAAATTTATTTAACTTACTTTTCATTTAACTTACTTAGTTAAAATTAGCTTACCTTGATTTGTAAGACGTAATTTGTAGGCGTCGCCGGCATGCTCAATGACCAACTCCCGCTCACCTGCAAACAAAGCTTCACTGGTTATGAAGCTGCCAGTAAGCACACGCGTTTTTTCATCTTCTGGTGCCCTAGCCGCTGGCGAAACAGTGGATACCTCTACAGGCAAAAACTGTAGCGAATTCTTGTTTGATATTGTTAGCTTACCCATAATTGCAAATGATAACAATTATCATTTGCAGAGTCAACACGATTTATATTGTGGCAATTAAAGTATTAATGGATAGGAATAAATGAAAAAAGGGAGCGAACGCCCCCTTGTGATTGATGCTTTAAACAGCCTATAGCTTAGGCTTAGATTTTGTCTTACTCATTGAGAAGCTACCAGTTACTCAGCAATAAGTCATTCACCAATAATTTTCACCAGCACACGTTTTTTGCGTCTGCCATCGAACTCACCATAGAAAATTTGCTCCCACGGGCCAAAGTCCAGCCGGCCTTCAGTAATCGCCACCACCACTTCGCGCCCCATTATCTGGCGCTTCATATGCGCATCGGCATTATCTTCACCGGTATCGTTATGACGATAACTGCTGACTGGTTCATGTGGCGCCAGTCGCTCTAGCCACTGGGTATAATCGTGGTGTAAGCCGCGCTCATCATCGTTAATAAATACACTAGCAGTAATATGCATGGCGTTTACCAACACAAATCCTTCTTTTACACCGCTCTCACGCAAACATTCATTCACCTGCTCGGTAATGCGGATAAACGCCACCCGGGTCGGCGGATTGAACCATAATTCTTTGCGATAACTTTTCATTGTTGTGCCTCCAAAATTATTGCAATAATTCTAGCACTTGTCGCCATTCACTACCCAGCCAAATAACTGACATAAGCGTAATAAAAAAGCCTCCAATGGAGGCTTTTTAAACTTGAAAAGCTAATTAGCTTTTCACTTCGACTTCATGTGTAAAGACCTTACCCTCGTTATCCGTTGCTGTAACATCTAATTTCCCTGCTGCATCCGGCACAAAATTAAATTTAAAATAAGGGTCTTCGCTAGTACCTACGCCAATATCCACAGTCATCAGCGGTTTGCCGTTATAAGTAAATGTAGCTTTATTAATGTAAAAAGCCGGCACATAGCCTTGTGATACTAAATCACGTTGCAAGCCTGTACGCATCGGGTGTCTGATATTAAAGACTGTAGTAGTGACACTGCCAATTTTAACCGGCTCTTCAACTTTTAATTTAATCTTGCCTGCGGATGCGCGGATTGCTGCATCGTCACCATCTACTGTGCCGCCACAACCTCCAGCGGCACGAATCGGACGCGATGCCATGTAGAGTTTACCATCTGCAGTTTCACCTACTAGATGGACAAATGCATCTGTTTCAAAACGGATGCGTGTAGACAACTGAAAATTACCCAGCATATCGGTTAAATGATAAGTTGCGGCGAGCGGAATCGGGTTCGCATCGACAATTACATATAACTTTTTAATCACTACGCCCTTCGCAGCAGCATTATCAATGCTATATGTCACTGGCACTTGTGCACCACTTTCAGCACGGCGCGGCGCGTCGATTTTAATGAAATCAACTTCCTGAATATCACGTTTCGCAAAAAAAGCCTCCCTAACCACAGGCCACAACTTAAGGTCAGGCTCCGCCCATGCTTGGGACGCCGTAACAAGTACAAGACTTAAACCAATTAACAGTTTCGGTAAAAATTGATAGTTAAATTGCTTCATTCTAAATTTTTCTCCAAGCCAACATTGCCAAAATATAGTTTGCATTCGCACATTCGGTCACAACCCTGAAAACGACAAAACAAATATTCACTTAGTCAAATTTTATGATATTTAATACATATGATATGTGACAGCAGTCACACTAGCAAATTCAAAAGCGAAACGCATGATGGTTCCGTCGAATTAAAAATGTGGTGGATTAAAATTCAGCTCAATACCATTGCCCGCAGGGTCTTTAAAATTAATTTGCTGCACGGCATTATTCAGCACACGCGTAGAGTAAGGTATTTGGTGCGCTTGCAAATGCGCCTCCATGCCTGGCATATCGGTACAGGTAAACGATATGTGGTCATAAGTGCCATTCACATGTAAATCTGGCGCACCAACGCCTTTATTGTATTCGGCGATATGCACCACATCGTTATCGCCAATATACAACCAAAAACCATAACTAGTCGTTGCAGTGCGTGGGCCCACCTTTAAGCCAATAATATCGCAATAAAAATCGCGCAACACATGCATCATGTCGCGGTTCGCGCGTAGGTTGATATGGTTGATTTCGGTAACTGGCATGATGTGTTCAATATTTTCGTTTAAGAACTTGACTTAGCATAGGCTTAAACGACTAACCTTTCAAATTTGCTTAATCGCCTTCAAATTCGCAAAGGGCAAACATCTTATGGCCCTTCGCCTCTAAACGCTTACGACCACCCAAGCTAATGAGGTCGATAATGAACGCACACTCCACTAGCTCACCGCCTAGTTTTTTGATGAGCGATGCAGCGGCAATGGCAGTACCACCGGTAGCAATAATGTCGTCCACCAATAGGATACGCTCGCCTTTATCGATAGCGTCGGTGTGAATCTCAACACGGTCGTTACCGTACTCCAGTTCGTAGTCATGCCCCAGCGTTTCGGCGGGCAACTTACCACCTTTGCGTACCGGCACAAAACCTACACCCAGCCTGTACGCCAATGGCGTACCCACCATAAAACCGCGTGATTCAATGCCCACTACTTTATCGATGTGCTGATTTTCATAGCGCTTAAACAACTCATCCACCGTTACTTTAAGACCCAGCGGGTCTTTGAGTAAGGTAGTAATGTCACGAAACTGCACACCCGGTTTAGGGTAGTGCGGTATCGTGCGGATAAGTGATTTGATAGTCATTGATTTGGATTCAATCTCTAAATCAGTTGGACAGCTCTAAAAAAATGAAATTCGCTACGCGCAGGCTAACTGCAAACTTAACTAGCACAAGCGAGTGCATTTTAAGCTGCTGGATTCTGCGTCCGGACACGTATATGCAACTCACGCAATTGCTTCTCATCCACCTCGTTTGGTGCATTGGTCATCAAGCATTGTGCACGTTGAGTTTTAGGGAAGGCAATCACGTCACGGATAGATTCCGCACCCGCCATTAACGTTACCAAACGGTCTAAACCGAACGCCAAGCCACCGTGTGGAGGTGCGCCGTATTGCAAGGCATCTAGCAGGAAGCCGAATTTCTCCTGGGCTTCTTCTTTGCTGATTTTAAGTGCATCGAACACCTTAGATTGCACATCTTGTTTATGGATACGCACAGAACCGCCGCCCACTTCCCAGCCGTTGAGCACCATATCATAGGCTTTTGATAAACATGCGCCTGGATTAGACACTAGCAAATCTTCGTGACCGTCTTTTGGTGCAGTGAATGGATGGTGCAATGCTGCCCAGCGATCATTTTCTTCATCATGTTCAAACATTGGGAAGTCCACTACCCACAATGGCGCCCATGCGCGGCCATCGACATGGCCTTTATCGTGGCCGACTTTAAGGCGTAATGCGCCTAGCGCTTCGTTCACCACTTTGGTTTTATCTGCGCCAAAGAACACGATATCGCCATTTTGTGCACCGGTGCGGTCGATAATGGCTTGCAATGCGGTGACATGAATGTTTTTAACAATTGGGCTTTGCAGGCCTTCTTCATTAAGTTTAGTTACGTCGTTGATTTTGATATAAGCCAAGCCTTTAGCGCCGTAAATCTTTACAAACTCAGTGTAGGCATCAATCTCGCTACGCGCCATGGCAGCGCCGTTAGGTACGCGCAAGGCAGCCACACGGCCACCGGCCATGTTGGCCGCGCCTGCAAACACTTTGAAATCCACGTCTTTCATGACATCTGACAGTTCGGTGATTTCCAGAGTTACGCGCATATCCGGTTTATCTGAACCGTAGCGCGTCATTGCTTCATGGAATGACATACGTGGGAATGCTGCTGGCAAATCTACGTTTTGTACTTTTTTGAGCATTTGTCGAATCATCTCTTCGACTATGTTCATAATCTGCTCTTCACTCATGAATGAAGTTTCAATGTCGACTTGAGTAAACTCTGGCTGACGGTCTGCGCGCAAATCTTCATCACGGAAGCATTTGGTGATTTGGAAATAGCGGTCGAAACCTGACACCATCAAGAGTTGTTTGAATAGCTGTGGTGATTGCGGCAAGGCAAAGAACTGACCGGCATGCACACGGCTAGGCACCAGATAATCACGCGCACCTTCAGGTGTTGAACGTGTCAGCATCGGTGTTTCCACCTCAATAAAACCGTTCACATCTAAATAATCACGCAAGGTTTTAGCGACGCGATAACGCAGCATTAGATTTTTTTGCATGGTTGGGCGACGTAAATCGATATAGCGATGCTGCAGGCGCACAGTCTCGGTCAGATTCTCGTCATCTAACATGAACGGTGGCGTGAGCGAGGCATTGAGAATCTCGATCTCGGTGGCAATCATTTCAACTTCGCCGGTTGATAAGTTAGCGTTCACTGCGCCTTCAGGGCGCGCGCGCACTTCACACACAACTTTGAGCACATATTCACTGCGCACACTTTCAGCCAATGCAAACGCTGCTTGCGTATCAGGATTCACGACGATTTGCGCCATACCTTCGCGGTCGCGCAAGTCGATAAAAATAACGCCACCGTGATCACGGCGACGGTGTGCCCAACCACATAAAGTAACAGTTTGGCCGATGTGTTCGCGGTTTAAATGGCCGCAGTAATGTGTACGCATAGTATTTAAGTCTTGTAGAGTAATGAGTTAACGGTTTTAATTTAGTTGAATAGACTGCAATTTAATAAGGTGTACTAACTTACAGCTTTTTTACAGCTTTGGTTTTATGTTTAGCATGTGGCGCGACAACGCCCATACTAATGATGTATTTAAGCGCTTCATCCACGCTCATATCAAGCTCGATGACATCGGCACGTGGCATCATTAAAAAATAACCACCCGTAGGATTGGGTGTGGTTGGCACGTAGACGCTGACGTAATCGCCAGATAAATGATTCACCACATCACCACCTGGATGGCCCGTAATAAAGGCTATCGTCCAAACACCCTGGCGTGGAAACTGCACCAACACGGCATGGCGAAACGCATTGCCAGAATCCGAGAATAATGTGTCTGACACTTGCTTGACGCTGGCGTAAATAGATTTCACCACTGGCACGCGCGCAAGTAAGGATTCCCACAATAAAATCAATTGTTTGCCGAAAAAATTGGTGGCAATCAAGCCTGTCACAAAAATTATCAACATCGTGAGCACTGCGCCTACACCTGGGATCTCAAAGCCAATGATCGCTTTAGGCCGCCAACTGATGGGCAATAACAGCAGGCTGGTATCCATGATGCCAATTAAACTCGTGAGTACCCACACCGTGATAAACAGTGGTACCAGCACCAACAAACCAGTAATAAAGTATTTTTTCATGGGCTTAATTTATTGAGTTTGAATAGTAGGGAATTTAATAACATCGCAGTTAATGACACGCGCAACCAGTTGCACAGGCGGCTGGCGCTACATCAGGCTTTTTTTTCGGCCACCGTATCGCTGTTAACCGCGCTATCTTTATTTGCAGCTGGTTTACTACCGCCATTTTTAAAGTCAGTTGCGTACCAGCCACTGCCATTTAGCTGGAAACTAGGCGCAGATAACTGTTTGCTGAACGTTTCAGCGGCACATTCCGGGCAAGCTTCAATATTTGGCGCACTGATTTTTCGCATTACCTCGGCCTTAAAGCCACAAGTACTGCACTGATAATCGTAAATTGGCATGGGTAAATCTACATTTTAAACAAAAAAAGAAATTATACCTTACGCATCAAGCCTATGCATGAAACAAGTTAATTTGAAAACAACATCTCAAAAAAACAAAAGCCAGCAATGCTGGCTTTTGCAATCGGTAATTAGGCGTAGCTAATTTGGATAATCCATAATCTGCTAAGCAGCCACGCGTAATGCAATGTGCGCCAAAGCTTCTTCCACCTGATCGATTAAAATCAAGCATAGGTCACCGGCTCGCAAACGAGATAATGCCGTATCGATAGCGACAAATTCACCAGTAATCTCATCTACCTTTTTTGTACGTTTAGCATTCGTCAGACCTTGTTGCAATAGCTGTAATACTTCACCATCCGCACGACCACGCTGGCATTGGTCTTGATACAGAATGATTTCATCGAAGGCATCGCCCAAAATTTCAGTCTGATGACTGATGTCAACATCACGCCTATCACCTGCGCCGCTAATCACGACCATGCGCCTCTGCGCGGGAATAGTTTCCACAGCAGCCACCAAGGCAAGAATTGCATCAGGATTATGTCCATAGTCGGCAATCACACTGGCACCACGATAATCAAAAAAGTTAAACCGACCCGGTGCCGTTTGCGCATCATTCACGAACGATGCAACACCTCTGCGTATGGTGTCCCAGTCTACATTCAATCCCCAGGCAGCACCCACCGCAGCCATGGTGTTTTCTATCTGAAAACCTATCGTGCCATTACGGGTGATGGGGACTTGGGCCAGCCCTATGCGCTGCTCAAATTTGCCCTGCACTGCCACAATCTCACCATCCTCAACATAGACCACACGGCGACCTTGCGCACGATGTGTCGCCATCACCGGATGAGAAACATCATGCGCAAAGAATGTCACTGAGCCTAGACAGGCACTGGCCATACCTGCTGACATTGGGTCTGCCGCATTCAGCACCGCTACCCCATCTGGAGCGACGTTTTGCACGACAACACGCTTCACCACGGCAAGGTCTTCCACGGTGGTAATGTAGCTAAGCCCCAAGTGATCGCCCATACCAATATTGGTCACAACCGCAACGTTACAGCGGTCAAAGGCCAAACCTTCACGCAGCACACCACCACGCGCCGTTTCAAATACAGCAGCATCGACATCAGGATGCATCAATACATTACGCGCACTTTTCGGGCCACTACAATCGCCAGTATCGATACGTTTGCCTTGTATATATACGCCATCTGAGTTGGTCATGCCGACGCGTAAACCCTGACAGCTTAGTATGTGTGCGGTCAACCGTACTGTAGTGGTTTTGCCATTGGTACCAGCCACCGCTACCAGTGGAATCCGGCCATTATCGTTAGCGGTAAACATGGTGGAAACAATCGCTTCACCCACCGCACGACCTTTGCCGAACGAAGGTTGCAAATGCATGCGCAAACCTGGCGCGGCATTCACCTCAACGATACCGCCGCCTTGCTCTTGCAGTGGCTGCAACACGCTGTCACACACTACA
>JAZJZG010000024.1:8926-18289 GCA_040389995.1 Pseudomonadota bacterium
TGTCCAAACCTATCATTTCTGCGGCGGCAACCGCACTAGCCGCCAACTCAGGATGCACATCCTCGGTCACATCAGTCGCCGTACCACCGGTACTTAGGTTAGCGTTATTTCGCAAAATAACCCGGGCACCTTTGCATGGCACTGAGTCAGCCGTAAAATTCTGCGTAGCCAAGCTAGCTAAAGCAATGTCATCAATACGAATTTTGGTGAGCGAGGTTGCATGCCCAGTACCGCGGCGTGGATCACTATTCACCTGCTTAACCAAGTCTCGAACGCTTTGCACGCCATCGCCAATCACCGATGGCGCATCTCGCCTGGCGGCGGCCACCATTTGATTACCCACCACTAATAAGCGGAAGTCGCTACCCGGAATAAACCTTTCAACCAATACTTCAGGGCTTCTTTCAGCGGCAGCGGCATAGGCGATATTTAGTTGCTCACGTGTATTAATATTCACCGTGACACCTTTGCCCTGATTACCATCTTTAGGCTTTACTACCACCGGCATGATGGTTTCACTGGAGCCGGAAATTTCAACTACTGCAGCCCAGGCATCCTCAATATCAGACACTTGGCGACCATTAGGCACCGGCACACCTGCCGCACCAAGCAGTTTTTTCGTTAAGTCTTTATCTTGGGCGATTGCTTCGGCAATGGCACTACTACAATCTGTTTCAGCCGCCTGAATACGACGTTGCTTACTGCCCCAACCAAACTGCACCAAACTACCTTCAGTTAGGCGGCGATAAGGGATATTTCGCGCTGCTGCGGCTTGCACAATAGCGCCGGTACTTGGCCCCAGACGCACATCCTCATCCAATGCCTTTAACTGCGCCAAAGCGGCAGCGAGGTCAAAAGGCGTGTCAGTAGCGGCAGCCTGACAAAGCTGCTCTGCTAACTGAAGCGCCAATCGACCAACTTGCTCCTCGGTATATTCAAATACTACTTGAAACACACCGGTTTCCAAGGTTGCAGCAGTGCGGCTAAAAGTGGCTGGGCATCCTGACTCTGCCTGTAATCCAAGTGCGGCTAACTGCAAAACATGAGCCATGGACACGCTGCCGGCATGGCCGGCTAATTGTAATAAACCTACCTCCGGGAACAGGGCGCGTAAGCGTGATTCAAAGCCGGCAATATTCAAAATATTGGACTCTGCCTCCGTACAGTGGACGACAGCTTCAATAGCGGTATGCCGACTCCACAAATTAGGACCGCGTAGCGCACGAACACGTGTTACTTCCATCAAACAGTTTTCCTTTTATTGTCAGGCTTAGTGAGTTTTAACAGCAATTGATCTATTCTAAAATGTAACGTCAGCTAAGCGAAATGTTTCAACTCCAGCACTAATGAGTTCGGGCGAGATATCTAACGCCCATGCCGCGCCGACAGCCGCCAGTACATGCTCGACTAGCAGATTATGTTTCTGGTCGCTCTCATATTTTTCATTTAATAGCGGAATTGTCGCCAGCTTGCTCAGCAACACTTTTTCGCTACCTGTACAAAGTACTAAACGATTCGCCTCTATAGACACCGTCCGGCCACCCTGTTTTAGATGCGCCTCGATTACCGCCAGATTAAGGTCGCGTGCAAAGAAAATAACCTCGCCATCACACAATTCAGCCATCTGCGCAACGATTGGGTCAGCAGCATTCAATACCGCTGCACCGTCACTCAGAACCACATCAACCTGGGTGCGAAATACGTTATAAACCTGATCATGCGTTTCAATATAATGTGGCCCGAAATGCTTTTCTGACTCTATATTGGTCACCACGCCCACCTGGCAACGGTCATAGCCTAAGCCTTCAGACAAAATCGTAGTGACGCTATTTTCAATCACCGCCGCATCTACTGTGCGATTCATCAATAATTTTTGCGCCGCTGTCCAAGTAGCGCAATCACGTTTTTCAACTAAGCGCTGGTCAACATACAAGCCATTGCTACAAGCCAAGCCAACACGTTTACCATTTAAATGCACCAGCTTGGCAACGATTTGTGCCACCAACGCCGTGCCGTTTGTTCCAGCTATGCCAACGATAGGGATTCGGCCACTCTCATCCTCGGCAAACAGGTTATCTACAATCGCCTTACCCACCGGCCTAGGCTTACCATCGGCCGGTTTGAGGTGCATGAGCAAACCTGGACCCGCGTTGACTTCAACAATAGCACCACCTTGTTCAGCCAATGGTCGTGAAATATCCTGCGCAACCAAATCAACACCAGCAATATCAAGACCAACAATGCGCGCAGCAAGCGAGGCGGCAGCCGCAACTTCCGGATGCACAATATCCGTCACATCGAATGCGACGTTACCGTTACGCTGGATAATGACCTGCACACCTTGCTTCGGTATTGAATCAGGAGTGAAACCTTGGCGGTTGATCTCAAAAACGACTGAGGGATGCTGGTCTATCAAAATAACATCTAATGGATATTCTTCTGCCTCGCCACGTCGCGGGTCAGAATTGATTTGCAGGTCTATCAGCTGGCGTATAGTTAACTGACCGTCGCCCACTATGGAGATAAACTCGCCTCTGGCCGCTGCTGCCAAACGCCCGCCCACGACCAGCAGGCGATGCTCACTGCCGCGCACAAAACGCTCAACAATCACCTCGCTACCTTCATCGTTTGCTAACTGGAACGCTACTTCAACCTCTGCTCGCGTCATCAGCTCTGTTGACACGCCGCGTCCATGATTGCCATCGCTAGGTTTAACAACAACCGGCACACCGATATCCTCAGCGGCCTCCCAGGCGTCCGCTGGACTATCAACGATTCGCCCTTCAGGCACAGGTACGCCACATGCCATCAACAAGCGCTTGGTTAAATCTTTGTCACTCGAAATACTTTCAGCAATAGCGCTGGTCTGGTCAGTTTCAGCAGTCCAGATGCGATGCTGACGAGCACCATAACCCAGCTGAACCAGATTGCCTTCAGTCAAGCGGATAGACGGTATATGACGTTCAGTCGCCGCATCCACGATACATGCGGTGCTAGGGCCTAGGCATAGTGAGTCGACCATCTCGCGCAACTGTGCAACGATTGCCGTGACATCAAAAGGCTTGTCTTCAATCGCCGCCATCACTAGATCACGCCCGGCATGCAGCGCCACGCGACTTACTTGCTCGTTACGCGAACGTACGACCACTTTATACACACCACGTATACCCGTGCTGCGCGCTTTACCAAAACCACCCTGCATACCTGCTAAGGTCTGTAACTCTAGCGTCACATGCTCCAGAATATGCCCAGGCCAGGTACCCTCACGGACACGCTGCAGAAATCCGCCGCGTTCGCCTATGCCGCAGCGGTGCTCTACCAAACTAGGCAGCCATGCACTCAGTCGTTCGTAAAAACCTGGAATAGTATTAGAGGGTGAATCCTCTAATGAGCCAATATCCAGCCATGCTTCTAGCACAGGTCGATACGTCCAAATATTGGGGCCACGCAGAGGTATTATCTTGAGAAACTCCATCAATCTTTCCAGATGAATTAAAATGAAAATTACTGACGGAGTGTGCACTATGAAGCTGACAGCAAGCTGACAACAGCGATTTTATAACTATTTGTAAGGTCTGCCGATTGTAGTACACTCAACCGCTGTGAATAACCAGATTCCCCCACCCGCTTTGACGAACATAACACCGCCAGCTACTTGGCAAGCCCGAGTTGAGACCCTGCTAGTCAATACAGAAGCAATAATCGCATGGCTGGAGATTAATCTAGACACCAGCTTACACTTTAAAAAAAGCCTGCTCATAGTCACAAATCAACGCCTCATCAGCTTGAACGCTGCACTAGCGATTGAAGCAGAATATCCCTACAGCGCCAACTTAACCTTACAACATCACGATCACGCCGGTGTAGGTAATTTGGAATTATTTGATGCAAATATCCGGCTGGCTCACTGGCATTACACTTTAGCGCACGATGCTGCTGCGACAAGGCTTACCAAGCAGTTTAAGCAACAACTCGATAGTTTCATGAGCGGTGAGCCTATCAGCCCGGAAATTATTGAATTTTGCCCGAATTGCCGCGCACCATTAGCCGCTGATCAAAATGAATGCCCGCAGTGCAATAGCGCAATTGATACGCCGCCCTCGACGTGGACACTATTCCGGTTATGGCGTTTTGCCAAACCCTATCAATGGCAATTGCTGGCCGGGTTTTTGCTGATGCTGGCCTCAACCGCTGCGACGCTGGTACCGCCTTATCTCACCATTCCATTAATGGACAAGGTGTTGATTCCCTACCAGAATGGCGCACCTATCGATATCAAAATGGTTTCGTTGTTACTGACCGGCCTGTTAGGCTCCGCGCTGTTAGCCTGGAGCTTAGGCTGGGCACGCACCTATATACTGGCGCTGGTAAGCGAGCGTATTGGGGCGGACTTACGCACCATTACTTATGACCATCTACTGAAACTGTCATTAGAGTATTTTGGCGGTAAACGCACCGGTGATCTAATGTCGCGGATAGGCTCGGAATCTGACCGCATTTGCGTATTCCTATCACTACACCTGTTGGATTTTGCCACCGATGTGCTGATGATCATCATGACCGCGGCGATTTTAATTTCCATCAATGCCAAACTAGCGCTCATTACCTTACTACCGTTACCGTTCATCGCCTGGATGATACATATAGTACGTGACAAGCTTAGAACCGGTTTTGAGAAAATTGACCGCGTGTGGTCAGAAGTCAGTAACGTATTGGCCGATACGATTCCCGGCATCCGGGTGGTGAAAGCTTTTGCGCAAGAAAAGCGCGAGGCAACTCGCTTTCGTGAAGCCAATCAACATAATCTGATCGTTAATGACCGTATCAACAAAATATGGTCGCTATTTTCGCCTAGCGTCACACTACTCACCGAAATCGGTCTATTGCTAGTCTGGGCATTCGGCATCTGGCAAGTATCGCGCAACGAAATCACCGTTGGTGTACTCACAGCCTTTCTAGCCTATATCAGCCGTTTTTACACACGACTAGACTCTATGAGCCGTATCGTCTCCATCACGCAGAAAGCTGCCTCTGGTGCTAAACGCATTTTTGATATTCTTGACCATGTCTCCAGCGTGCCCGAACCAAGCCAACCAGTTCACCTAGACAAGGTGATCGGGGAAATTGAAATCAAAGGCGCTGGATTCCGCTACGGCAATCGCGCTGTGATTAAAAACCTGAACCTGACCATCGCACCGGGCGAAATGATAGGGCTAGTCGGCCACAGTGGCTCTGGAAAAAGTACGCTGGTAAATTTAATGTGCCGATTTTATGACGTGACTGAAGGCTCGATCAGCATCGATGGCATAAATATCCGCTCATTACCCATCTCAGAATATAGACGTAATATCGGGCTGGTATTGCAAGAGCCGTTCTTATTCTTTGGCAGTATTGCCGAGAATATTGCTTACGGCAAGCCAGAAGCCACTCGAGCAGAAGTCGTGGCAGCCGCACGCGCTGCCCATGCACATGAATTCATACTACGCCTGCCACATGGTTATGATTCACTAGTCGGCGAACGTGGCCACGGCCTATCAGGCGGTGAGCGCCAACGTATCTCGATAGCACGCGCGCTGCTCATAGACCCGCGCATCCTGATTTTGGATGAAGCAACGGCATCGGTGGATACCGAGACTGAAAAAGAGATCCAGAAAGCTTTGGATAATCTAGTGCATGGCCGTACTACTATCGCGATTGCCCACCGCCTTTCTACATTACACAAGGCGAATCGCCTAGTGGTATTAGATAGAGGCGAGATAGTCGAAGTAGGCAATCACGACGAGCTAATGGCGCGCGAAGGCGCTTATTACCGTCTATATCAAGCGCAAGCGCGTAACGTAGATACAGATTTCGATGATATAGAGAATGATGAAATTAGCAATGATACGGATGTAAGCACATAGCTATGCAAACACTAACGGATAATTTGGCAGTAGCCCCTTTTCAGCTAACGCGCAATCTTGCAGGGCGCCTAGTGTTCACTGCGAGTAATGGCGAGGTTAATGAAGGTGCTTATCCTGTACGGGCCTATCCAATCAGCGCTCCGGATGACGGACTTTCACTGTTAGGTGAAGATGGTCATGAGCTTATCTGGATACCTAGCCTGACAGACTTAGCCCTAGATATACGCAGCCTGATCGAGCAAGAGCTGGCAAAACGCGAATTTATGCCAGAAATCCATCGTATTCTTGACGTATCCAGCTTTGCCACACCCAGTACCTGGCAAGTAGAAACCGACCGTGGTGAGACGGAGCTGATACTCAAAGCTGAAGACCATATCAGGCGGCTTGGACGTACCAGCTTACTGATTGCGGACAGCCACGGTATTTATTTCATCATTCGCGACATTGACCAATTGAATAACCACAGCCGAAAACTGTTGGATAGATTTTTGTAGTTAAGAGACCAACTTGCTTACCAGAACTTCTATACCATGCACCGCGGTGCTCTCGCCCATATCGGCTTTAATGCCAGGATTTAATACATTGACATTCACAGCCTGAGACTCTTCCTTCGGCCAGCGCCCCTTGGGTACAACCACAACCCCACGTGGAATCGTATTGCAGGTTGTTACAAGCAACTTTACAAACCCAGTATCATTCGACACTAAAGCGTGTGTACCCATCATCAACGCACGCTCCTCAGCATCCTCGGGATGCATCAAAATAGTTGCTTCATCTGCATGAGCGCGGATTTTTGCAACATTGCCAAAACTACTGTTCAGGCTCCATGATGAAGCTGGGGATAATAAACGTAAGTAGCCTGTTTTTGGTTTTTTATCAATGATGGGTAAAGGGATTCGAGGATATCCAGCGGCTTCTGCTGCACTTGATGCCAGCTCTATTTTGCCCGAGGGGGTAGCAAAGCTTAAGTCTTTGAACTGAATAAGCGGTTCTACTGGCACTTGAATGCTGCCTTTTGCAGCGAGCGAGCTAAAACTCTCGCCTAAATCTGCCTTGTGCATCAGCTTATCAAGAATAGCCTGGTCACTTTCAAACAACTCAGGTTCGATATAACCCATTGCCTGAGCAAGACGCCTGAATATCTCTTGATTAGGCAACGCTTGTCCCAGTGGTTCTGTAACTTTCACTTGTGCAGATAGCGTTAAATGAAAATATCCCGCAATCAGGTCATCGAACTCCAGAAAGCTGGCTGCCGGCAGAATGTAGTCAGCATAATCGGTGGTATCTGTAGCAAATAAATCTATCGCGACTGTGAATAAATCCTCTCTTAATAAAGCTTTTCTTAAACGGGTTTGATCAGGATTTGAAGCAGCGATATTAATATTCCAGGCAAATAGAGCACGACTCTTGGTAGCATCCTCAAGATTAGCAGCAAGATCCATATGACTGATTTTTGGCACTATATTACTGCATAAATGCGGCGCTGCCAGATAGGTGTCATCAATGTGACGTTGCGGCAGATCCCAATTTAAATACAAAAAACCTGCACCCGGTTTAGCCAGGTTGCCTGTCAGCGCTGGCAGCAATGCGCACGCCCGCATGATGTTGCCGCCATTGGACTGGCGTTGCAGTGCCTGTCCCATCCATAATAACGACGGGCCTTTTGCATAAAGTACGGCAGCTTCTTCAATCAGCGCAGCAGGAACACCCGTCATCGCCTCACCCCAGGCTGGCGTGCAAGCCGACAGCACAGGTTCAATATCATCCCAGCCTAAGGTATAACGCTTTACAAAATCGTCATCGATTAATCCTGCGCGTTGAATAACATGCAACATGGCATAAGCCAAGGCGGCATCGCTACCTGGAAATAGCTGCAGATGAATATCTGCAGCCTCTGCGGTAGCCGTGCGTATAGGGTCAATTACCAGTACTTTTGCTTTTGTTTCACCCAGCCAATGTTGATTGACATGGGGGCCGGAAACGGCAGGATTGCTGCCCCAAACAACGATACATGCTGCTGAATCAGCCATGCGTGGGTCAAAACCATTTAAAGAAGTGCCATACACATAATTAAGTGCGACATGGCCAGCCATATTACAAATAGTGTCTGGATTGACCTCAGTCGCACCTAGCTTATTAAAAAACCTATTGGGAAACATAAAGGCGAGCAGTGAGATCGTGCCAGTATAATGCGCGTTGATAATGGTCTGAGGCCCATCTGTACTAACGATGCTGTTAAGTTTGGCAGCAATTTCAGTGCATGCCTCATCCCAGGAAACTGGCGCAAACTTACCTGCGCCTTTAGCACCAACCCTTTTTAAAGGCTGTGTCAGCCTGGCTTTTGGGCTTAACCACTCATGGTTATAGGCAATTGAACATTTCTTACATAGCTTGCCGCGACTTACATCGTGATTTGGATCACCACGTACCTGAACAATCACTCCATCTTTCTTATTGACCGCAATACCGCATGTATCGTAACAGTCACGAGGACATGTAGTAAGGATTGTTGCATCATTCGACCTATTAAGCTTCATGCTGTCATAGCCTCTACAATTTAGCGGTAATGAGTCATTTCCTGGAGCTATCACTTAATCTGTATTTATCTCTTAAATAGATAAATACAGACGCCATACCCCAATGCACTTATGTAATATAAAAGTAATCAACGGCCAATTTAAACAAGTTTTGGCAAAGCGCTTAGCCAAGACCATATATCGTAGTCCGCTCAGAAGTAATTGCAGATACCCCGTAGGTGGTAGCTACGCGCATTGCACTACAGCGGCTACTTTACATTGAAAAATGCCCCATTTTTGTTAATGGGGCATTGACGCTTATTTACCTGACTCCTGCTTTATATCGTGCTGCATCTTCCCAGCCGCTGGTTGCATTACCAGCACTGTAAGAATGCGCGCCAGTGCCAGCCAGATGCCCGCTATCGACAATCAAATATTCCTCGCGAATCGGGCGGCCTTCAAACCAGCACTCAAGGATTTCTCGCGTACCTGCGGCATAGCGTGCCTGTGCACTTAAGCTAGTACCGGAAACATGTGGTGTCATGCCGTGATGCGGCATGGTGCGCCAAGGATGATCCAGTGGTGCAGGTTGTGGAAACCAGACATCGCCAGCATAGCCCGCTAAATGCCCACTCTCCAGAGCACGTGCTATTGCATCTCTATCACAGATCTTGCCACGTGCAGTGTTAACAAGATAGGCACCACGTTTCATCTTGGCGATTAGTTTATCGTCAAACATGTGTTCGGTTTCAGGATGTAGCGGACAGTTAATGGTCACCACGTCGCAAACCTGAACCATAGATTCCACATCAGGATGAAAGGTAAGGCCTAGCTCTTTTTCAATGTATGGTGCGAGGCGGTAGCGGTCAGTGTAGTGCAACTTCACATCAAACGCTTTTAGCCGCCTGAGTACGGCCAACCCGATACGTCCGGCAGCAACCGTA
>JAZJZG010000025.1:0-2233 GCA_040389995.1 Pseudomonadota bacterium
CAGGCACTTACAGAGATTTTCTTTTGCCGAGCCATTTGCCATTTTTATTTCTCGATCTATCTCATTTAATGGCCTGCCAAAAATGATGACATCAATTGCCAATCGTGCTGAAACATAGCTTTTCCGGCATAAGTCTCGCCAATCCCAATAGTTGGCCATTGTAGCGGCACCGTTATCTCCGCCAGACAGCGCTTTTCCACGACTTGAGCTATAGTCCGTGGCGTGTGCACCCAAGCCGGAAACAATTGTGTTATAAGCGAAGGCGATTGAATCGTAGGCTAATTCTTGTTCGGCAGTTAGACTATCGCGCAATTGGGCATCGCTTGAAACGCGCAACCTGGCATTCTATTGCCTACTTCCCTCTCGCACCTTGTCGACTTCAAGTTTATTGTGATTGTCACGGAAACCTAATATAGCACCATCATAACCGTAAAAAGTCATTTCGCCATTTCCTCCAATTTTTTAAGTTGCTCGTCAGTAAGCAGCGACATGATGAGCCGAATATCGTGCACATTCGACTTATCTACTTCGCCGTATTTGCGTTTATATAGCGCTTCCAATGCCTTGACCTGGATATTAGGATCAGCGTTCGGCAGGCGTGCTTGATTGACAAGGTTGTTTAATACCTCGTCATGCGCTTCTTCCATTGTGATTGTTGGTAGTTCGATTGGCTGTGCGTATTCAGGATTGCCAGCAGTAGAGGCAGCTTTATCTGCCTGATTTGGCAGGCCTTTATAGAGATTATCGTAGAATTTCTCGTTAGCCAAACACCCTCGCTAATATCCCCATTTACGAGGATATTAGATTGGGGGATTCGGTGTCAAGCAGATTTACGTTTCTTCCAAAAATCAGGGTCGAATTTACCACCGCTTGGATACTTCCTATTGAAGCAATATTCCAAGTCATCTTTTGAAAGGCTAAATACATCAGTTTTCCATTGGCCAACCCATACGAAAAGCAATAAGTCACCATCCTCGAATTTACTAACCAGGTGATCTTTCGTTCCGCGATCATTAGCGTAAGAAGTCTCCCCACACGCCTTAATCAAAATCATGGGACATGTGTTCACCTCTCTAATATCCCACCCTGGCAAGCCTATTTCCAGAGTCCTAAAGTTCTTTGCGTCTAATTTCATTTTTCATCCTCCATGGTTTTTGTATACCATGCAGAAAAATTTTTGAAAATATTTTTTTCGTAGTCGATGGGCTTAAGCCGTGACGCGGGGCGGGGCTAATAGGCGGACATCACCCTGGCACCCTTACCACCCTTTTTCAAAAGGCCGACATCTGTAACGTGGTTATGTCAATATCCTTTAGCTTATAACGAATATGTGATAACTATACGCTTATGCTCGATATAAGTATAACGCGATAATGGGCATATGCTGCAATATCAATGACTTAACCAATGTGGTATCATGATAAGGAGTGATAACGTCCATTACGAAAAATACACAATTCAATGTTATCAACGTGTTAGCTATGTTTATCTGACTGGAAAGCGCATGACAGTGATTATCAATAATATTATGGCTATTTCTTCTGGCATTTAAGCGGCATTGCAGGGTATTGCACCACCACCAAACCCCGCCATTACTCCATAATGCTTGTAATATTGTTTCATAGACTGTTCTAAACGGTCTACTGAACGGTCTAGAGCTGGTCTAGCCTTGATAACATTGAGTTTAGACTGTTTAGACTGTTATAATAGAGTTAGTAGACTTAATAGAAAAAATAAAATAAATGTTTATGAAAGTCGGGGTCTAAACGGTCTACAAACGGTCTACAAACAAAAAAAACGTGCTTAACTATCTGAATACAAAGAGCAATTTGACTAGACCGTTGTAAAATAATGAACGGTCTATAGCGCTAAGTCTTTGAATATATTGACGTATTTGAAGAAATGATTTTTACCGCAGTCAAACAATTATCCCTAATCCTGTAATAATATTGTTAATTTAAAAACAATGCACTTTTCTTTAAAAGAACTCTTTACTTTAATTTAATTAAGTCATAGAGTAAAAGAATGAAAGGCCAATTACTTGCCTAGCAATCTTTCTTAACCATAACAAATAAAAGGAATACGAAAATGAAAGAATACCTAGCCAACCAATACCTAGACTTTGTTAACAACTTCTTAACCCGCAAAGGTTGGGCCGCATATCACGATATGTCATTGTCGCAAGCTGAGGTCATTTTAAGCCTTGGCAAGCAATTTCATGAAGAACGTGTTG
>JAZJZG010000026.1:0-1897 GCA_040389995.1 Pseudomonadota bacterium
GTAAGTAGAAGTGTAAAAGTTACTGTTTTCATAAGCATTCAATTTTTGTTTCCTAAAATTAGGATTGGTAAGCTTGAGACAGTGTTGGCAACTGATGCACTACCCCACGTTCTATCGACGCCAACAATTCCTTGCTACGCCCAAAATAAAGATTATCAGCAGGTGCCGTCTGCAATAACACATCCAAATTACGGATTGCCTCGGCCATTTTACCCTGACGATTCAATATCAATGCGCTATAAAACAACCCCGGAGGGAAAGTAGGCAACCGTTTCAGCATACCCTCCCACGTGGCCAGCGCCTGTTCGCTCTCGCCCTTGTCCAACTGCACCATACCCAATTGAAACTCTTCCTCTACAGCATCAGGCCGTATCGACAGGTAACGCTCAAATAATACCTTGGCGCGCTCGAATAACCCCAATTGTGCATACAAGCGTGCCGCCATGCTTAGCGCCTCCGTTGGTGCCGCATCGGTGGACAGAACGAATTTCAGCTTTCCCAGTGCCTGCTCAACACGGCTTTGCTCTATGTCTAGTCGTGCTAATGCGGTTAACTCGTCCAAATCAAAATTTTCAAAATTACTCAAAGCTATTCTCCTGTCGTTCTTCTATTAATTAAAAATCACACGATTTATCCATGCATCAATTGAGTAGCACTTTAAAGTGATGGTCTAGCCAAATTAGGAAAATCGGCAGACTGTAACCCAGCATTTTTAACAGCAATGTAGCAATGCGAATTTGCGGGCAGCGAAAATACTTAATTAGTATTTCCTTGGGGAAAGGTATCCTGCTTATTGTGAAAACCTAGAATTTCCTATTGATTTTCTCTTTCAAAGTTATTGGCGCTCCGGAAAAAACCAAATGATGCATGAACGAATATTTTTCCGGTATCGCCTTCAATCTCTCCGGATCCCGAATATAACAAGCATATGTTTCCGCGAAATCTTCACTTGCGCTAGAAGCACCATAAGCTGTTACACAAATCGAGCTTGGATAGGTATGCGTCACCCACTGCATTTTTAACTGGCTATTAATAATCAAAAAATAAACAAAGTGCCCAATCTCATGGTAAAGCACTTGATAAAACAACTCGCGGCCCTCAAAACCATAAATAACAATACGTCGCTCAGACTGAATGAAAGCCGCCTTACGCCGACTGAATTCTCGCGCAGGCAAATGCAACAAGTCAGCATCAGCCTCTTCATCCGTCAAATAAGAAATCTCAGACAATCCTTCGAGATGAAAACTAGGTAATACATCGATTGCCTGCAGAACTTCAGCCAAAGACAAATGCACCAGCTGAGAGAATCCGGTAAGACGTAAGCGCAACTGACCGCGAGCAGATATGGGATCAACTGCCGTGCGCGTCTTGTTAAAAATATCCATTTCAATTAACTCTTACTTTGTCTTACTTCATCCACCACAGACCTTCTATTCGGTCGCACCTTTTTCCCATATCCAAGAGTCAATGTACCAAGATTAGTGGCGTGATGCGACTGGATCTAGCCCGGCGCACCTAATGCATCCACCGGACGGAACAAACAAGGCAGAAATTGAGCCACTGTAGTCTATGTCTCTATATTGCAAGGAGGAGAAAAGTATGTTGTGGTAAAAATTTCTGTTATTAATACATGCGCAGGAAATATATTGGCTTAAACCAAATCATGCTGATTCCTTATATTAACAGGCCGAATTGTAGCAGGGAGATCCTCGACAATTTTCACTTTCACCGCGATTGGCGGGAGCCAATGTAGATCAAAACGACGTTCATGAGTTGGTATTGGCGTCCCATCATGGCGTTTCTTTGGTCCTACGCGTACACCATGCCAATGAGCTCGACGTATATGGGGACGCTTCCCACATGACGAACCGCCAACTGAGTTTGAATTAATCTGCTG
>JAZJZG010000027.1:0-3054 GCA_040389995.1 Pseudomonadota bacterium
TAAAAATGAAGAATTAGGTAACTTGCAAGATCGCATCAATAAAGCTGTACAGTCAGTAGCGGAAGCGGAAGGCTATGATTTAGTGGTATACAGTGGCGTTGCTTATGCCAGCAAAAAGATTGATGTTACTGATAAAGTGTTAAAGCTATTAGGTAAGAAATAATCTATTCTGAACAGTCATATTTTTAGTCACAACTTCATTGAGTCAAACTAATGGGTAAACAGTACTCACTTAGTGAAATTGCCCAAACACTGGGCGGCAGAGTTATCGGCGACAGCACTACATGTATCTCCAGAGTTGCTTCACTTAGTAATGCCAAGGCCGGTGATATTAGTTTTATTAACGATGCTAAATATCAAAAAGCACTTGATTCGTGTCATGCAAGTGCTTATGTACTGCGGGAGAAGGACGCCGCCTTAACGACGCTCCCTCGCATCATTGTTGATAATCCTTACGCATATTTCGCTAAACTTTCCGCTTATTTAAATCCTGTCGCAGCTGCACCTTTAGGCATTGCGCTGAGTGCGGTGGTAGATGTGTCAGCCGTTGTGCCAGCGTCATGCAGCATTGCACCATTAGTTGTGATTGGTGCAAACGTGGTGCTAGGTGAGAATGTGGTTGTCGGTAGTGCCTGCGTGATTGAAAACGACGTCATTATTGCAGAAAATACCCGCTTAGAGCCGCATGTCACAATTAAACACCATTGTGAAATTGGAGAAAATTGCCATATATTCTCTGGCGCTGTCATAGGTTCAGATGGCTTTGGTTATGCTGAAGAAGCTGGCGTCTGGCTGAAAATACCGCAAGTAGGGCGCGTCATCATTCATGCTAACGTGGATATTGGTGCAAACACCACAGTTGATCGCGGCGCCTTAGACGACACTATCATTGAAGAAGGTGTAAAACTTGATAACCTGATTCAAATTGGCCACAACTGTGTGATAGGTGCGCATACCGTCATTGCCGGTTGTGTAGGTGTTGCTGGCAGCGCTAAGATAGGTAAGCACTGCAAAATAGGTGGTGCAGCTATGATATTAGGGCATTTAGAGATTGTCGACCACGTAACGGTCTCGCCAGGCAGCATGATTACCCGCTCATTATTGGTTGCTGACACCTACACGGCACTTATGCCTTTTCAAGCACATAAGGCCTGGCTGAATACCGCTGCAAGTATTCGTCATTTAGATATGCTTGCAGATAAAATTAAACAACTTGAAAAAGAGATTACGCTGTTAAAATCTGACCAGTAAACGTTACAATACAGGTTCAACGTTAAAGTAGTCTGCCGAGATAATAATGACCAACAAAATCGCTACCAGCATGGACATCCATGAAATTCTAGATCATTTACCACATCGCTATCCTTTTGTGCTTATCGATCGTGTTGTTTCGCTTGAATTAGGTAAAGAAATCATAGCCATCAAAAATGTCAGTATCAACGAGCCTTATTTTCCAGGCCACTTTCCGTATCACCCGGTAATGCCAGGTGTGTTGATTGTTGAGGCAATGGCACAGGCCGCCGCTATTTTGTCATTCAAAACTATGGGTACTAAGCCTAGCGATGATTCTGTATATTATTTCGCCGGTATTGACAGCGCACGCTTCAAAAAACCAGTGTCACCAGGTGACCAAATTGTTTTGCACGTTAAAATCGACCGTATCTTAAAAGGTATCTGGAAATATACGGGCGAGGCTAAGGTCGATAATGTTGTAGTCGCTGAAGCACAAATGATGTGTATATTGAAAGCCATCGACAACACTGAAAAGTAAGCTGATTACAAGCTCAGTAATTAAATTTAACTAGCTCAATGCAATTCATAACCAAGCCTAAAAATTAGAATAAGTAAAAAGCGAAGTAACAATGCAAGCACCAAAAATTCATCCGACGGCTATTATAGATAACACTGCCGAGCTAGATACCAGCGTTGAGATTGGCGCTTATTCCATTATTGGTGCTAATGTAAAAATAAATGCCGGTACACGTGTCGCTGCCCATGTCATCATCAATGGGCCAACTATCATTGGTAAAGATAATCATATTTTCCAATACTCTTCTCTAGGTGAAGCGCCGCAAGATAAAAAATATGCTGGCGAACCAACTTTACTGGAAATCGGTGATAACAATACCATTCGTGAGTTTTGTACGTTTAATCGCGGCACTATACAAGATAAGGGCACGACTAGAATCGGTAATGACAACTGGATTATGGCGTATGTACATATCGCTCACGACTGTACTATCGGCAACCATACGATACTAGCAAATAACTCATCGCTGGCAGGCCACGTCAACATTGATGATTATGCCATCTTAGGCGGCTTTACACTTATTCATCAATTCTGCAAAATTGGCGCACACGTGATTACGGCGGTTGGTTCTGTCGTGTTTAAAGATATTCCGTCATATGTGATGGCCGCTGGTTATGATGCTAAACCACATGGTATTAATGCCGAAGGTTTAAAGCGTAGAGGATTTTCTGCTGACAGTATTTTGCAAATCAAACGTGCCTATAAAACGCTATACCGTAATAACCTTACATTAGAAGAAGCAAAGGTAGAGCTTGCCGCCATGCAGAACATTACGCCTGAAATTGCACTGCTGACTGACTTCCTAAACGCGTCGACTCGCGGCATCATCCGTTAAGTCGGCACTTTACTATGGTTAGAATAGGCATTGTGGCTGGAGAAGCTTCAGGTGATTTACTGGGCAGTCATCTGATTCGTGCATTAAAACAAAAGCGTGCCGATATAGAATTTGTTGGCATCGCAGGCCCTAAAATGATGAGTGAAGGCGCACACTCACTTTTCCCTATTGAGCGTTTATCTGTACGTGGCTATGTTGAAGTGTTGAGACATTTGTTTGGTTTACTTAAACTACGCAGACAATTGCTAAAATATTTGTTAAATAATCCTGTGGATTTATTTATTGGTATTGATGCACCAGATTTTAATTTTTGGTTAGAAAAAAAACTTAAAAACAAAGGCGTCAAAACTATTCATTATGTCAGCCCATCCATTTGGGCTTGGCGCAAGAATCGCATTAATAAAATCAA
>JAZJZG010000028.1:0-207 GCA_040389995.1 Pseudomonadota bacterium
CATTCGCATGCATCCAGATCAAGAAACACTCAAGCAAATGATGACTGATGCCGGCTTAAGTAAAGTAGATTACTATAATCTAGCCGCTGGTGTTGTAGCTTTACATAAAGGCTACAAAACCTAAACTCAGACTCAAAGCCAACCATTATGTTAAAAACACTATCTACACGCTTGCTGCAACATCTCATTGCCCAGAATAGCTGGGCT
>JAZJZG010000028.1:217-1172 GCA_040389995.1 Pseudomonadota bacterium
GTCGGTTTGATGAGTACTGCGCTAGTCATTTTAGAAAATGGCAATTTGGCCATTGCGGGTAAAACCAATATTCCTGACGCTACTGTCACCATTCCACCCAGCTTATTGTTACGTTTAATTGCCAAGGATGAATCTGCAAAATTAAACATCAACATTGAAGGCGATACACATTTAGCGGCTGAACTAGCCAAAATATTCTCGCACATGCACTGGGATTATGAAGATGACTTAAGCAAGCTAGTGGGTGACATACCAGCCAACAGGATAGGCGAGTTCGGCCGCAAAACAGCATTCACCCTGAAAGAAACCAGCACTAATCTGGCAGAAATGTTGAGCGAATACTGGCAGGAAGAAAAGCCTATCATTGCAAAGAAACGGCATATAGAGGAATTCAATACGCAGGTAGATAGCTTACGCGCTGATACCGCACGACTTGAAAAAAGATTACAGAAACTCACTCAACAACTAAATTCCAGCAGCACGACTTCAAACAACAACTAATCACTTTATGCGCATCTTCCGGCTTTTTTACATTATTTATATCGCACTACGTTTTGGCTTAGATGAGTTCATCTTAAGCCACACCAAATTAAAGCCATTACAAGGCCCGATCAATGCTATATTTTTCTGGCGTAATAAAGAGCAATCACGTGGTACAAGACTCCGACTAGCGCTTGAAGCACTAGGACCAATTTTTGTTAAATTCGGACAAATGCTATCTACGCGTCGCGACCTGATTCCACTTGATATTGCCGATGAATTAGCTAAGTTACAAGACCAAGTACCACCCTTTGCGTATGCGGTTGTAGAAAGTACGATCCAGCAAGCATCTCGCCGGCCGTATCGAAATCCGTCACGCGCGTAAGGATGTACGGATTGGACCCATCTCCGACGGTTGTCACCGAGTAGACACCGTTCTGGCAGCCAACGTTGGCAACCGTGCATCCCGTGGTCG
>JAZJZG010000028.1:1182-2430 GCA_040389995.1 Pseudomonadota bacterium
TTACCTCTTAATCAAATTTTCTCAGACTTTGAACAAACCGCCATTGCCAGTGCGTCCGTTGCACAAGTGCATTTTGCACATCTGCTAGATGGCACACCAGTAGCGGTTAAAGTGCTGCGCCCAGGCATTGCCAGCGTGATTAACAAAGATTTGATTTTGTTAGATACCGCTGCCTGGTTATTAGAGAACTTATCAGCCGAAGGTAAACGGCTGAAACCGCGTGATATCGTCGCTGAATTTGCCTACCATACTCATAGTGAATTAGATCTAACCTTAGAAGCTGCTAACTGCACACAGCTTGCACGCAATTTTCCTGATAAAAATTTACTGGTGCCAGAGATATATTGGGATTGGTGCCGTGAGCAAGTCATGGTCATGCAGCGTATGTACGGCACCCCTGTGAGCAGGATGGACATACTGCGCGCAAAAGGTATGGACATTACCAAGCTCGCGCATGATGGTGTGGAGATATTTTTCACCCAAGTGTTTAGAGACGGATTCTTTCATGCCGACATGCACCCTGGCAATATACAAGTCGCGGATGATGGACGTTATATTGCGCTAGACTTTGGCATTATGGGTACCTTGAGTGAGACCGATAAATATTACCTGGCACGCAACTTTTTAGCTTTTTTTAACCGCGATTATCGTGACGTAGCGGTCGCGCATATTGAATCCGGCTGGGTACCAAAAGATACCAATGTTGAGGCTTTAGAAACTGCGGTGCGTGCCATTTGTGAGCCTATTTTTAATAAGCCACTAAAAGATATATCATTTGGCCGTACCCTGCTCAGCCTATTTCAAATGTCACGTCGCTTTGGTGTGGTGATACAACCACAACTAGTGATGCTGCAAAAAACCTTGTTGAATATTGAGGGTTTAGGTCGTGATCTGGATCCGAATATTGACCTGTGGAAAACGGCTAAACCATTCCTAAATCGCTGGATGAGTGAGCAAATCGGTTGGCGGAGCATCGTCAGAACACTGCAAAAAGAATTGCCCAACATAGCAAAAAATTTGCCACAGATGCCGCGCTTAGCCCATCAGTTTTTAACACAGCAAACGCATGCAGAGCAGGATGCACCAATACGAGAGACGATTAAGGCATTAATCAAGGTGCAACAAAAGCAAGCACGCTGGCAAAAAAGGCTGACATTAGTCATTATAGTCGTGCTGTTAATACAACTGTCCAGCTTGTTAATATTCTGGTATTTTTAATCAAGCGGTAATCATGTTTTTTTAATCGTT
>JAZJZG010000029.1:0-10451 GCA_040389995.1 Pseudomonadota bacterium
AGTGCCTGGGTGTTGCTATTGCATGAAGAAATCATCGGTTACGCACTGCTGATGATGGTGTTAGATGAAGCGCATTTACTTAATCTAAGTATTGCCGGTAAATACCAGAAACAAGGTCTAGGTCGATTTTTATTGGAATATATGCTGCAAATCGCTAAAAATCATGATGCAACGAATATGTTTTTAGAAGTGCGGCCTAGTAATATTTCAGCGATAGCCTTGTACGAAAATATTGGCTTTAATGAGATGGCGATTCGGCGCGGATATTATCCGGCGGCCAATGGTCGCGAAGATGCTATTTTAATGGGGTTGGCGCTATGAGGGTAATGCGATGATGAGCCGTGAGGATCTGTTGCGAGAGCTTGAACTGCTACCCGTTTGGACTTTGCGTACGCCACAAGCCATAGCTGATATAAAGCCAGTATCCGTGCAGATCGCTACCGTAGTGCCGGTAGATGAGGCCGTATCTATTGCGGTTGACGAGGATGTTGCAGCGCCAATATCAACCGAGTCTGTGCCGCAAACATCACAGGTATTTAAACATATTGCCAGTGAGGATGGTGACTGGCTCTTTGTGTTACCAAATATTGAGCTACTGGCAGATGAAGCACTATTGCTGCGTAATATCTTGATGGCCATGCGCATTAAAGCTAAACCAGTAGAGATGCCCACAGAGACTGCAGAAGTTTTAAATCTGACGCAGCCTAAATTAGTCGTAGCCATGGGTGAGGCGGCTGCGCAGTATTTGTTGCAATCAACCGCGTCGTTAACCCAATTGCGCGGCAGTGTACATACATGGCAACACCTTGCATTTGTAGTAACTTATGATTTAGGGCATTTGCTACAAACTTTACCAGATAAGGCAAAAGCGTGGGATGATTTGTGCCTAGCCATGCAAACGCTACAACGCTTGAAAATTGTCAGTTAGACACCATTTTAAGCGCAGTATTTTCAATTTATAATTTAGTCGTTGCAAAGGGAATGATGATGCAGAAAATTTATTTAAAACTATTCACTGTTTTACTTTTATTAAATCTTACTGGCTGCGGATATAACAATTTCCAGACCTTGGACGAAGAAGCAAAAGCGAGCTGGTCTGAAGTGCTTAATCAATATCAGCGCCGGGCTGATTTAGTGCCTAACTTGGTGAACGTAGTTAAAGGCTATGCTGGGCATGAAAAGGATGTGCTGACGCAGGTTGCGGATGCGCGCTCTAGAGTAGGCAGCATACAAGTGACAGCCGAGGTGCTGAATGACCCGGATGCATTTGCAAAATTTCAGGCAGCACAAAGCCAAATGACTTCTGCGTTATCACGCTTAATGGCCGTGTCAGAGAACTATCCAAATTTAAAAGCTGACCAGGGCTTTAGAGATTTGCAGGCACAATTGGAAGGCACTGAAAATCGTATCACGGTCGCGCGTAACCGCTATATTGAAACGATTAAACGTTATAACGTGGCGGTACGTTCATTTCCACAAAACCTGACTGCGATGATGTTCGGTTACAAAACCAAACCATCATTCACTGTGGACAATGAAAAATCTATTTCTGAAGCACCAGTCATAGATTTCGGTGATAAGAAATAAGCCATCATGAGCACATTTGATTAGCCCAAATGTTTTCTAAATTAAAAGCGAGTTTGCTTGTGCTGTGTGCGATGCTGTTACTTGCATCTTATACAGCGCGTGCCGAACTCGTTGCTATTCCAGCACTACAGACGCGTGTTACCGATTTAACGCAAACGCTAAACCCCGAACAAAAAAGCCAGCTTGAAGCAAAACTCACTAGTTTTGAGCAGCAAAAAGGCAGTCAAATTGCGGTGTTGATAGTACCAACCACACAGCCTGAAGATATTGCACAGTTTTCGATTCGCGTCGTGGATGCATGGAAATTAGGCCGCGCAAAACAAGATGATGGCATATTGATATTGGTTGCGAAAAATGACCATAAAATGCGCATTGAAGTCGGCTACGGGCTAGAGGGTGCGATTCCGGATTTAACTGCAAAACGCATCATTAGCGAAATCATGTCGCCCAGTTTCAAGCAGGGTGATTTTTATGGCGGTATCAATAATGCCGTTGATAAGCTCATAGGCCTGGTGAATGGTGAGCAATTACCAGCACCTGGCTCACCCAAGGCTAGCGGTAAAAGTTTTGAGGATATGCTGCCAGTATTACTCTTTGGTGGGTTGATACTGGGCGGATTTTTGCGTGCCTTGTTCGGTAATTTTTTTGGCGGCACCCTGACCGGTGGCGCTATCGGAGTGCTGGCCTGGTTGTTAGGCGGTGGACTGTTGGCCGCGGCTTTATTTGGCATAGTCGCTTTTTTCATTACCTTAATGGGCGTGTCAGGGTTGGGTCAGGTAGGTGGTTTTGGCGGTGGATTCGGCGGAGGAAGATCGGGCGGCAGCGATCCATTTTCTGGTGGCGGCGGTGGTTTTGGTGGCGGCGGCGCGTCTGGCGATTGGTAATAGTGGAGACCAATAATGTCACTTCGGTTTATTAGGCGTTTGTGCAGGCATTTATTTGTTTTGCCCAGCAATGTGCGTCGGCATTTCACAAATGATGCCATGCGGCGCATAGAAGCTGCTATAGCCGATAACGAGAATACCCATTCAGGCGAGATATGTTTCGTTGTGGAGTCACATCTACATGTGTTGGATATCTTAAGAAAGAAATCAGCAAAAAAACGTGCGATTGAAGTATTCTCGCAAATGCGTATTTGGGACACTGAGCACAATAATGGCGTGCTAATTTACTTATTGTTGGCGGACCATGATTTTGAGATTTTGGCCGATCGAGGCATTCATCATCATGTATGCACTGAGGGCTGGGAGCAGATCTGCCGGCAGATGGAAGTGATGTTTAAACAAGGCGAATTTGAAGCAGGTGTTTTGTTTGGCATACAGCAGGTTGGTGAGCACCTCGTGCGACATTATTCTGCAAATGGTAAAGCACACAATGAGCTGCCTAATCGGCCGATTGTGCTTTAAAGCATCAGTCTTTTCGCGTTATGCTCATTTCTGCTGAGTCCGTACTTAACGCAGTTTGATACTGCAAATAACTATTGCTGACTAAATGCCTGATTATATGTAAAATTCGCTCTTTGATTTTTGCACAGATTAGACCTTACCATGCGCGCCTCACAATTTTTCTTTAACACCCAAAAAGAAGCCCCTAACGATGCCGAATTGGCCAGCCATATCCTGATGGTGCGGGCAGGTTTGATAAAACGTCTAGGCTCAGGTCTTTATAGTTGGATGCCGCTTGGGTTACGCGTGCTACGTAAAGTTGAAGCGATAGTGCGTGATGAAATGAATAAAGCTGGCGCGCTTGAATTGCTAATGCCAGCGGTGCAACCTAAAGAGTTATGGGAAGAGACGGGTCGCTGGGCAGTGTTTGGGCCACAGATGCTCAAGATTACCGATAGGCATGAGCGTGAATTCTGTTTTGGCCCTACCCATGAAGAAGTGATTACCGATATCGCCCGTAAGGAAATTCGCAGTTACAAGCAATTACCACTTAATTTCTATCAAATTCAAACCAAGTTCAGAGACGAGATTCGCCCGCGTTTTGGCGTCATGCGAGCACGGGAATTTATGATGAAGGATGCGTATTCTTTCCATACTAATCTGCAATCGCTGGAACTCACTTATCAAACGATGTTTGAAGCTTATAGCAATGTCTTTACTCGGCTGGGTTTGAAGTTTCGTGCAGTAAAAGCCGACACCGGCGCCATTGGTGGTGATGGCTCCCATGAGTTTCACGTACTCGCTGATTCTGGTGAAGATGGCCTGGCGTATTGCGATACCTCGGATTACGCAGCTAACGTAGAGCTAGCCGAGGCTGTAGCATCTGCAACCCGCAGTGCGCCTGGTGCGTTAATGCAAGACGTTGAAACGCCTAAGCAAACTTCTTGCGAGCAAGTAGCCGCTTTGCTTAATATTGGGCTAGACCGCACCGTTAAAGCTATGGCTTTGATTAGTAGTTTAGACAATGGCGGTGAGCAGTTTAATTTGTTGTTGATACGTGGCGATCATCGCCTGAATGAAATTAAAGTGAGTAAACTGGATGGGTTAAAAGAATTCAGGTTTGCGACTGATGAAGAGGTACGTGCGAACCTAAACTGCCCACCAGGCTTTATTGGCCCGGTTGGCGTAGGTGCGCACGTCAAAGTGATTGCGGATAGAGCAGTAGCGGCGATGAGTGATTTTGTCTGTGGTGCCAATAAGCCAAAATATCATTTAAGCGGCGTGAATTTTGGTCGTGATTTACCAGAGCCTAGCTTGGTCGCAGATATTCGCAACGTGGTAGATGGTGATATAAGCCCGGATGGCAAAGGTACCTTGTCACTTTGTCGCGGTATTGAAGTCGGACATATTTTTCAGTTGCGTAGCAAGTATTCCACAGCCATGAATGCAACTTACCTGGACGAAAATGGCCAAACCCAAGTCATGGAAATGGGCTGCTATGGTATTGGTGTTTCACGCATCGTTGGTGCGGCTATTGAGCAAGGTAACGATGAGCGCGGCATTATTTTCCCAGGTAGTATGGCGCCGTTCACAGTGGCTATTTGCCCGATTGGCTATGATAAATCAGAAGCGGTTAAACTAGCTGCAAACCAACTACATGATGAACTATTAGCCGCTGGCATAGACGTATTGCTGGATGATAGAGGCGAGCGTCCAGGCGTAATGTTTGCCGAGGCTGATTTAATGGGCGTGCCGCATCGTTTGGTGATAGGCGAGCGTGGCTTGGCAGAAGGGACTGCGGAGTATAAGGCTAGAACCATCGCTGAGGCACAGTCGGTGCCATTGACTAACCTAGTTGAGTTCGTACAAAATCTTATTCGTGCTTAAAAAATTTCACATTAGCTTATGTGCTACAAGCTTGGTTCTAGCTTTGACTGCTAGCCTGAGTTATGCTGGCTCGCAAATCGAAGAGCCGTTATCGAATAGCGTCAAGGCTTTAATGCAGCGCAGTATCAGCGATAAGGCTGTACCCACGCTTACTTTTGACACGCCGCAAGAAGGTCAGGCATGGTTGAGTGAGATGTCGCAACGCCTTAAAAAGCGCATTCCTGATGACCAGTATCGTGAGGATCTATTGCGGACTGTGCATTATGAAGCGACCCGCGCCGGGTTAGACCCGCAAATGGTATTAGGCTTGATTCAAGTGGAAAGTGGTTTTAAGAAATATGCCTTGTCGTCGGTAGGCGCGCGTGGTTTTATGCAAGTAATGCCGTTTTGGGTCAGTAGTATCGGCAATAAAGAGCATAACCTATTCCATTTGCGACTTAACTTACGCTACGGCTGCACCATCTTAAGGCATTACATAGACGTGGAGCATGGTGATTTATATCGTGCACTAGGTCGTTACAACGGTAGTTTAGGGCAGCCGCAGTATCCCAATTTAGTTTTAGGTGCTTGGCGCAAGCAGTGGAGTTATCAGCCTAATTATTCAGAGTTTGCAGCAAAAACGCTAGATAGCGCACCAAAGAATCGCTATAACTAGCTTCTGCTGTTAGTTATTCCCCAGACCTTGATCAAGCACGGTTTGTCTTAGACTTCAATTAACTCTAGTGTAATTTACGGGCAGTCCAGATGGGTTCTGCACTAAAAAGTGGCGTTAAAAAGTTTACATTTTTGTGAAAATCATTCAGTATGCCCCTAGCGTTTATATGATTCAGGGCAAATTATCCTTGTTATCAAATAAAGGTTATTAAATAAAATGCCCTACATATACCGCTGCTGTTCGCATCAACTTGTTACTCATTATAATAATTAGGAGATAAGTATGTCGAAATTACTAGCACTAGCATTAAGCATTGCTGTTTTGGGTGGGGTATGGGCATTTTTGGCTTTAGGGCCACTTGCAGGGTCGGTATTGGTATGGGCTGGGTTTATTGCTTGGGGTTGTTATTTCCACACCGGTGGTGATAATGCCGCATTACAAAAAACTATAGTGGGCATGGTGTACGGCGCTGTGATAGCCGGCATTGCCTTGGCTTTGGTGGTGCATAATCCAGTAGCATTGCCAGCTGCGATTGCGGCACCTGTTTATATTGCAGTCACTGTGTTTTTCTTGGTGATTGTGGCAGGTTGTAATTTGCTATCAGTGGTGCCAGCTAATGTTTATGGCTATGCAGCAACGGCAGGTTTTGCGCTTTCAACCAATACTGCCGCTAATTACGGTGCAATGAACCTCACTAATCCAACATTAATCGTTGCACTTTCAGTGGTGTTTGGCGCTGTGTTTGCCCTGCTTTCAGGCAAACTTTCAGGTGTGCTAGGTAAATAATAGCTGTAGCATATTATTTAATGTTGCAATAAAAAAACCGCTGTCATAGCGGTTTTTTTACGCACACAACTTTAAAGTTTTGCAGCTTCAATCGGCATTTAATACCTTAAACCCATAATAGGTACCAAATTCACCTTCTGGCTCATTGTATACAAATAGCATGCCGTTGGTGTAGCCGGTGCCATTAAAGTGGTTTTGTGAACGTAGCTTCAACGCTTTCGGCAACTCGCTTTTGCCTACATATTTGCCGTTTATATCAAAGACTAATACGGCCTTGTGATCTACATCCAGCAGTACTAACTCCTCACCTTTAACGCCGCTGTAGGCTATAAAATGATCACTCACGTCATCAAAGGCCACGCCTGCTTTGGTAAAATCCAGCGCAATCTCGCTGACTTTTTCGCGTGATTTTAAATCCACGACCCATACTTTATTGCCACGTTCTTGTTTCGCGTAATACAACTTGGTTTCTGGGTTGTAACTAGGCATGGTGGCAGCGTCACCAAATGCGGGGTTAAATTGCATGACTTCATTTGAAGTGTCTTTTACCTCGCCTGTTTCGGATAGGTCAATCGAGTAAATGCCGGTGTTAGGTGAAAAGCCAACGTCGCTAGAAATATTATAAGTAATGGTTTCTAGTTTGCCTGAATTTGGATTGTAATAAATCGAGCGGTTGTCATAGCCAGGTTTTGCTGAATTGACATACTTACCTTCATCATCATAAGCATGAATCTCTGATTTAGACACAGCAGCTTCGTATTCGCTAGCCATCGGCGCCAGGCCGCCATCTGCAATGTAATAGCGCTTCAAACCGGGAATATGCGCTACCGTCATGGGTCTGGTGCTTGGTTTCTTGATGAGTGGGATTTTGATGCCAAGCTGTGCTTCTGGCAGAATTCCAGCATGCGCTGGTTGTAACGCTGCGGTTAAAGCCACGGAAAATAATATAGTCGAGATGCGCATAATTAATCTTTCTTATTGGGTCTATTCTAAAATAACGCCTTCGTTAGTCAAAACTTCAGTTACATTTGTTCAATAATTTAGCTTGGTTTTCATCAATAAATTTTGTATTGACGATTGTTGAAAACCATTTATTCGATATTCTGTTTTTCAATAAGCATGGCATCGCCATAACTAAAAAAGCGATACTGTTGTGCTATCGCGTGTTCGTAAGCCTGCTTAATATTGCTCACGCCAGCAAATGCTGACACTAACATGAGTAGCGTGCTTTTTGGTAAATGAAAGTTGGTAAATAAACGATCTACCACCTTAAAGTGATAGCCTGGTGTGATGAATATGCTGGTTTCACCGCTGCCAGCCGTGAAGCTGCCATTTTGTGCTGCACTTTCTAGCGCACGCAATGCGGTCGTGCCGATAGCAATGACTTTACCGCCGCGCATCTTGGTTTGCGTGATCATCTCTATGGTATTTTGCGAGATATTGTACAGTTCACTATGCATTTTATGCTCGGCTATATTATCTACCCGTACTGGTTGAAACGTGCCGGCACCCACATGTAACGTCACGTAAGTAGTATTGACGCCTTTTTCTTTCAGGCTGGCAAGCATGGCTGCATCAAAATGTAAGCCGGCAGTAGGTGCGGCGACTGCACCTAGATGTTTGCTGAATACGGTTTGATAGCGTTCCTCATCTTCGCTAGTGGCGGTGTGTGTGATGTAGGGTGGTAAAGGCAGTGCGCCATATTGCTCTAACAAGTCCAGTACAGGCAAGTCGGGTGCAGAAGCCGCATTTAAAAAGCGTAATTCAAATAAGTCATCATGACGCGCTATTACTTCTACATCAAAAGCATTGGCCAGCTTTAATAGGCTGCCAACTTTTGGCGCACGTGATGCACGTACATGCGCATATGCAGAATGTTGGTCAATCACACGTTCTATCATCACCTCCACATTGCCGCCTGAGTGTTTGTGGCCAAATAGCCGCGCTTTAATTACCCGGGTATCGTTAAACACCAGTAAATCACCAGCCTGCAAATAATCAGGTAAGTCCATAAAGGCGCTATCGTTCAAGCTGCCATTCTCGCCATTTAGATGCAACATACGGCTGGCAGCCCTATCAGATGTTGGATGTTGAGCAATTAATTCGGCAGGTAAATAAAAATTGAAATCTTCTGTACGCATAAATCTCAGAGCTTGCTATAATAATGAAGTTGCAATTATACAGATAATGTATTTTCCATAAGCCGGGATGGCGGAATTGGTAGACGCACGGGACTCAAAATCCCGCGTTGGCAACAACGTGGGGGTTCGATTCCCCCTCCCGGCACCAAATACTGATGTTTGATGTAAATGCTAGTAGGTAAGTTTTGCAATTAATTGAGATGTTCAAGATCGTTGACAACAGAGAGTGAGTCGCTTGAGGGTGCTCGCTTTGCGCGTTAGATTTTGGCTTGCGATTGCTATGTTTTCATAGCTATTCGGCATCCAATTTGTAGTGTGAGTTGTACATAATAGGTTTGATTATGGCGATAACATTTGCAGAAACACAAATTACAGTAAGTCCGAATCGTTCGTTATCGCCACTAGGTAGTTTAAAACTTCTAGTGGTTTTGGCTGTGTTTGCGTTATTAATTGCGCTTAGTTTTATGCATATAGGTGCATGGTTAGTGTTACCGTTTGCTGGATTAGAGCTGGTGGCTTTTGCACTTGCTTTTTATTATTTGAATTTGCACGCGAATGATTTTGAATCCTTAACTATCATTAATGACATGGTGGTAATTGAAAAGCATAACTATAAAGTAACTAGTAAGTCTGAGTTTCAGCGTTATTGGGCGCAGGTGAATTTACGTAAGCAAGCGAATGGAATGAGCGCTTTGTTTATCGGCTCACACGGTAAAGAAGTAGAGTTTGGTCGTGGTTATATCAGTGAAGAGCAGCGAGTGTCATTGGCTAAAGAAATTAAATCAATATTAAAAAGAAACTTTAATGTTGACGGTTTTTAAAAATAATTATTAAAACTTGATTTTGGAGTGGGTATGGTAAAGCAAGGTATGAAAAACGTAGGGTTGGGTCTACTTCTATCGTTAACTGCTATTCGTGCGAATGCTGATTACAGTTGGAATTTCCCCTTACCTGCTACACCAATGGCGTTGGATACGCTGCATGTGCATAACAAGTTTATGACGATTACGTCAATTATCTTCTTTGTAGTACTTGCGATTATGATCTACTCGATTTTCGCACATCGTAAAAGTAAAAACTTCAAACCCGTCGCTGACAAGGCGCTCCGGCGTCACATAGAGCAAATCAATTTCATTGTCGACGAGACGCTCGCGTATGCTGGTAATTTCATCCATCGACAAAGTCGAGTTGAGTGCTGCCGCGCGCACGCCGGACTGGCGCAAAGCCTCCACCTGATCGCGCATCAGTGCGATGAGCGGCGAAACGACAATCGCCACGCCGTCCATGCAGAGCGCCGGAATCTGGAAACAGAGCGATTTGCCCGCACCTGTGGGCAGCAGCACAACGGCGTCGCGGCCCGCCATCACATGAGCAATGATCTGTTCTTGCTCGCCCCGAAACGAGGACAGGCCGAAAACTTCGCGCAGAACCGCCGTTGGCTCGCACAGTCCCGTTGGTATCACCGCTTCGCTTTGCACCTGATTCGCCCTGATTCCTTGTTGCGTGACAGTATCACGGCGCAAGAAGCATCAGGCATCTACCTTCGGGCGGACCTCGATAGCAGCCCGGATGCGTCTGGCAATATCCTGAACCTCAAACGGTTTCTTCAGTGCGGGCGAAATCGTCACATCATCGGTTGTCATGCTTTCATCGGGGAAACCGGAGATAAAGAGCACAGCCATCAGCGGGTGCGTGTCCTTCACAGCGGCGGCGAGTTCACGTCCGCTCATACCGCGCGGCAGCACCACGTCGGCGATCAGCAGATCAATCACGCTGTGCTTGCCCAGCAGGTTCAGCGCCTCACCGGCATCACCGACTGTCACAACCTTGTAGCCGAGTTGCGTCAGCGCATTGTCGAGAAACACGCGGACCAGCGGATCATCCTCCACCACGAGAATGCGCTCATTGCCGCCGAGCGCTTTTTCTGCGGATTGTAACGATGATGACAGTGATCCCTCTTGCAGATTGTCACTCATCGGACGCGGCAGGAATAAAGTGATCGTCGTGCCC
>JAZJZG010000030.1:0-6594 GCA_040389995.1 Pseudomonadota bacterium
ACCTATGAAGATAAAGTCGCACGCCGTGCATTGCGTCTTTACGATTTATTTTATCCAGAACAATTCGGTGAAAAACTGCGTGATGTGCTGGACTATCACAACTTTGTATTGACCAAGTATCTAGGTGCGGAAGCGGTTGACTTCAACCAGCAACTAGATTCTGCATTGCAAAAAGCTGACTTGATTAAACCGTTGGTAGCAGATATTTCAGCAGCTTTATACGACGCCAATGCTGCAGGGCAGAACTTGTTGTTTGAAGGTGCACAAGGCACCTTGCTAGATGTAGACCACGGCACATACCCTTACGTGACTTCCAGTAATTGCGTTTCTGGTCAAGCGGCTGCAGGCACTGGTGTCGGACCGAGCATGTTGCATTATGTATTAGGTATCACTAAAGCCTATACGACACGTGTAGGCGGTGGCCCATTCCCTAGTGAGTTGGATATTGAGACAGATCATTGCCCAGGCAATCAAATGTCGGTTAAGGGGCGGGAGATTGGCACGGTGACCAAGCGTAAACGTCGTTGTGGTTGGTTTGATGCTGCAGCACTGCGTCGCTCAGCGCGCATCAACGGTCTCACCGGCTTGTGTATTACCAAGTTAGATGTGTTGGATGGTATTCAAGAGCTTAATATTTGCACAGGATATATGTTGGATGGCAAATTGTTAGACTTATTACCAATCGGCGCGGATGATGTCGCACGCTGTGAGCCTATTTATGAAACAGTCCCGGGCTGGAGCGGCAACACATTTGGTGTTAAAACTTGGGATGGATTACCTAAAAATGCGCAAAATTATCTCAAGCGTTTAGAAACATTATGTGGCGTGCCAGTGGATATTGTGTCAACAGGTCCTGAGCGTGATGAGACTATCGTATTGCGTCATCCATTCGCTTAGCAACTCAATTTTTTAGATTTTATTTCAATCGTGAATAGCACATCCAAGCAACGTTTAGCATGGGCAATTACAGGTTCAGGCCATTATCTTAAAGAGTGTATAGCGATTATTCACACGCTGGAAGACGTTGATTTGTTTTTAAGCAAGGCGGCGGCTGAAGTGTTGCAGCAATATGGTTATAAACACAATGTAGGTAAGGTTTATCAGGATAAAACCGCTAGCAGTGTGCCGGTAGAGTTGTTCTATCAGGGTCGCTATCATACTTTAATCATTGCGCCTGCAACTTCGAACACTATCGCTAAGATGGTTTGCGGGATATCCGATAATTTAGTCACGAACCTTTACGCGCAAGCCGGCAAGACCCGTGTGCCGAGTATTATTTTTGCGTGTGATACGGCTCCGGAGCTAGAGTCTGATGCGCCACGTGACCATGTGGTAAAGGTTTATCCGCGTAATATCGATTTAGAAAATATCCAGAAAATTAAAACCTTTGAAGCAACTACGGTTGTGGAAGATATGTCGGCGTTGGATGCCCGCATACAAGACAGGTTTAAAGAATTGCAATCTAGTTCCCATGGCTGAAAACCTACTTTTTTTAACAGGTAAGCTTGCTGAAAAAAGTCTGAATAAAGTGTTAGAGCAGGTGTTAAGCAATCCCAAAACGCCGCCTTTCAAATATCGTGTTCAGCAGATTGGCGTGTCTGTCGCAGCTTTGATGACATCGGATCTAATCGCCCGTCGATTGAAAGAAACGGGTGATGCAGACAAGCTAATTTTGCCGGGATTATGCCTAGGCGATTTGAGTCAGCTTGAAGCACAATATGGCGTGCCTGTTGAGCGCGGTCCGGCTGATTTAAAAGACTTACCTCAATATTTTGGCCAAGGCGGCGTTGCGCCAGATCTAAGCCAATATAGTGTGAAGATTTTTGCCGAGATTGTTGACGCACCTTTTTTGAGTATAGAGGGCATCATCCAAAAGGCACAAGCCTATCAAACACAAGGCGCGAATGTTATTGATTTAGGTTGCATCCCTGCGGTGCCTTTTCCGCATCTGGCAGACGCCGTGAAGGCGCTCAAAGCTTTAGATTTCAAAGTCAGCGTAGACTCACTCAATACCGATGATTTATTAGCGGCAGGTCATGCGGGCGCAGATTATTTACTTAGCCTGACTGAGAAAACTTTGTGGATTGCTGATGAAGTGGCTGCTACACCTATTCTCATCGCAGCTAAGCCGCATACTTTGGCCTCGCTTTATCGGGCAGTTGATAAATGCCTAATTGCAGGAAAGCCATTTATTGCCGATGCGATTTTAGACCCCATCCATTTTGGCTTGACTAATTCTATCGTTCGTTATCAAAAGTTACGTAAAAAATACCCTGATATAGAAATTATGATGGGCATAGGTAATTTGACGGAATTAACCGATGCAGATACTACAGGCATTAATGCACTGTTATTTGGCATTATCAGTGAGCTGAATATCAATGCGGTATTAGCGACATCAGTGAGTCCGCATGCGGTCAATGCAATTAGCGAGGCGGATATTGCCAGGCGCATCATGCATGCTGCCAAGCTTGATGATAGGTTGCCACGTGGTTACAGTGATGGTCTATTAGGTTTGCATGACAGACGTCCGTTCACTTATAGCCCGGACGAGATCAAAGAAATTGCCGCCCAAATCAAAGATCCAAGTTTCCGTATACAAGTAAGTGAGACGGGTATGCATATATATAATCGTGATGGTATATATGAAAGCGTAGACCCGTTTGCCTTATACAAGCACCTGAAAGTTGATAATGATGCGTCACATGCGTTTTATCTAGGTGTTGAGTTGGCGCGTGCGCAAATTGCCTGGCAACTTAAAAAACGCTATGTGCAGGATCAGGAAATTAAATGGGGTGTAGCGAATCAAGTGCCAGATACACTGGCTAAAAATACAGTTGATAAAAATTCGCATCGTGAAGCTTCTATTAAAGAGCGGCAAGAAGCGGCTAGAAAACTTAAAGCTAATAAAGTTTGAATCAATATAAACATGATATTAGAAACGATTATTACTAGTGTGGATTTACAGGGTAATGCCCATGTAACGCCTTTCGGCGTTCGTATGCAAAATGGCTTGGTGGTGATTTCACCCTTTAAACCTTCAGTAACACTGGATAATATCCTGGCCACCAAGCATGCGGTGTTGAACCAGACGGATGATGTGCGAGTCTTTGCCGCTGCGCTCACAAGGCGGCAAGCGTGGGCGGTAGTGCCAGCTGAAAAAATACCGGGTGTGAGGTTGGCTGATACCTTGGCGCATAAAGAGTTAAAGCTGGTCAGTGTGAATCAGGATACAACGCGGCCACAGTTGTTTTTAGAAGTGGTTCATGAGGTGCAACATCGGCCATTTCAGGGCTTTAACCGCGCGCAGGCGGCAGTGATTGAGCTTGCGGTGCTAGTGAGTCGCTTGCACATGTTGCCAAAAGAAAAAGTGATCTCAGAAATGCAATATTTAAAAATCGCTATAGACAAAACGGCAGGTGAACGCGAACTAGAGGCATGGAGCTGGCTAGTTGAAAGAGTAAATAATTTTTATGCTGAACAATCCGGCGAGAATTTTGCTTAGATCAAAGTTAGAAATAATGTGAGCACGTATGAATACGATAGGCTGGAATGACACAATTACTTATTAGCGTTACTAGTGTTGCAGAAGCGCAAATCGCGTTAGAAAACGGTGCAGATATCATCGATTTAAAAAACCCTAGTGCTGGCGCACTGGGCGCCTTACCCTTTGCACAAATACAAGCCATTGCAGATTATGTACATAATCTGCATATTCCATGTCGTAAACCTGTTAGCGCCACTATTGGTGATGTGCCTATGCAGCCACAGTTGGTGTATGACTGTGTAGCAAAACTCACCAATACAAAAGTAGATTTTATTAAAATCGGCTTCTTTGAAGCAGATGATTATCAGCCATGCTTAGATGCTTTACAAAATATAACGCAAACAGGAGTGAAACTGGTGGCAGTGCTATTTGCCGAGCATCACTATCCCGATGATTTCATCGACGCAATTAAAAATGCCGGATTTAGTGGGGTGATGCTGGATACCGCTAAAAAAAATGGCCTGAGTTTGATGGATCATTACTCAGGTGAGCAATGTAAAAACTTTGCAGAACGAGTGTTAAAGCTGGATTTGACACTGGGATTAGCCGGTTCATTAAAAATACAACATGTAGCGCTTGCAAAGCAAGTGAATCCCACCTATGTCGGTTTTAGAGGTGGTGTGTGTGATGAAGGCCAACGGGTGTTGAGCTTGAATGCGGATAAATTGCAGGCTATACGTAAAGTATTGTAATTTTGTTGTAGGAAAGCAACAGAATCACCATATATACCATAAAAAGCCACTATCTTATTCATGTTAAGCATTGCGTTAAATAATGAGTGTCGGTATCATCAACCTACAAGTAATAAGTAGATGTACTTTAATTAGGAGCTAAAACGAATGAAAAATAATCTTGTTAAAATTGCTGTAGCGGCTACATTAAGCTTCGCGGCTTTTTCAGCGGTAGCGGACGATATGTACCGTGGTGCTTGGTATGCAGTACCAGGTGTAAACTTTATGGATACAGATAGCGACTTGAATGCGAATAATGGCGGTGGCGCTTTTATTAAATTAGGTAAAGAATTAAGCGAGAGCTGGGATATCCAAGGTGGACTTGGCTATAACACATCTAAAGAAAGCGGCATTCTTGGTGCTAGCGGACGTTATAAACAAACTACACTAGGCTTAGATGCTTTGTATATGTTTAGCCGTAGTAATTTCCGTCCATTTGTACTAGCTGGTGTTGGTATCGCGCGCAATAAACTTGATTACTCAGGCGCACCAGTTTTGAACGGACTTGATAACAAGAAAACATCATGGCTTGCTAACGTTGGTGTTGGTGCACAATACCTAATTAATGACAGCTTTGGTTTGCAAGCAGATATTCGTGAACAATGGAGCCGTGCTAGAGGCGGTCTTACTGATACAGTTAATGGCTTGAATGGTAACGATTCAGAAACAATCAGTAACACTTTATTAAGCTTGGGCGGTATTTTCCGTTTTGGCGCTCCAGCGCCTATGCCAGTTGTTGCAGCTGCTGAACCAGCTCCAGCTCCAGTAGCTGAACCAGCTCCAGCTCCTGAGCCAGTTGCTGAGCCATGCAAACCAAAACTTGAGACAGTTACAATTTCTGCTGAAAAACTATTTGGTTTCGACAAATATAAACTGCAAGAAGGTGCTAAACCAATTCTTAACGATACAGCAGAGAAAATCAAAGCTAATCCAGAAATTCAAGTAGTATTGGTAACTGGTCACACAGACCGTATCGGTACCGCTGCTTACAACCAAAAACTATCAGAGCGCCGTGCTAGCCAAGTGAAAGATTACTTAGTTTCACAAGGTGTAGATGCAAGCCGTCTACAAGCTGTTGGTAAAGGTAAAACTGAGCCAGTTTCTGATTGTAAAGGTGTTAAAGGTAAAAAATTGATTGAGTGCCTAGCACCAGATCGCCGTGTTGTTATTTCGGCTGAAGGTCAAAATGAATCAGGTTGTAAATAACTGATTAAATTGATGCTTGTATATTAATTATTAAATTAATATAAGTAGCTAAATTTAATAGGTAAAACTAAAGCCTCGCGATTGCGAGGCTTTTTTATTGGTAAAATATGGCCATGTTCAATACTAATCAATTATCTCAATCCACCATTAATGCTGACCTTGTTATTGAAGCACGCTGGATTGCAACGGTAGCACCAAATCAGTTCGTACTGGAAAACCATGCAGTAATTGTTCAGGCGGGTGTAATTGCCGAACTTTTACCGATTGCAGAGGCGAGGCAAAAATATACAGCAACGTCACTGGTCTGTTTAGATGATCAGGTACTGATTCCAGGTTTGATTAATTTACATACGCATGCTGCTATGAGCTTGATGCGCGGTATTGCTGACGATATACCTTTGATGGCATGGTTAAGTGAGCATATATGGCCCGCTGAAAAAAAGATAATGTCGGAACACTATGTACAGGACGCTACTTTATTAGCTTGTGCGGAGATGCTAAGTGGTGGCATCACTTGTTTCAATGATATGTATTTCTATCCGCAAGCGGCGGCTGTTGCCGTTGAGCAGGCGGGTATGCGTGCAAATCTGGGTTTGATTGTACTGGAGTTTCCATCAGCTTATGCCAGTGATGCAGATGATTACTTGCAAAAGGGAGGCGCTGCACATGATAGCTGGCGTAATAACCAGTTCATCACCTCATTTATTGCACCACATGCACCTTATACTGTTTCAAATCGAACATTTCAAAAAGTAATCACTTATGCTGAGCAATTAGGTGTCGGTGTTCATACGCATCTGCATGAAACACGTGACGAAATTGCACAGTCTGAGGCGCAGTTTGGCTTACGGCCGCTGCAAAGATTGGCCGAGTTTGGTTTGTTAGGGCCAGATCTGGTTGCTGCGCATTGTGTGCATTTATCAAATAATGAAATGGATTTGCTTGCTGAGCATGGCTGCCACGTTGCACATTGCCCGAGTTCTAATTTGAAGCTTGCCAGTGGTATTGCGCCAGTGACGCAATTGCTGGCTAAGGGCGTGAACGTTGGGTTGGGAACTGATGGCGTGGCGAGTAATAATCGATTGGATATTTTTACTGAAATGCGTTTAA